>JAUNPZ010000152.1:0-3211 GCA_030536455.1 Lachnospiraceae bacterium
GCAGAGGGCGGCGAGACCTTTTCCATGGACGGTGTCTGGGCCTATAATGAGAAGGCACAGTTCGTAGGCGGAAAGGTCATCAATCTGAGCAGCTATGTAGTGACGGAGCTGCTGTCCGGTGAGGAGCAGGAGAAGGCCATCGGAGAGCTTCGAAAGATTATCGTGATGAGCGCAAAGCTTCCCATGAAGACCTGGGGAATCTTAAATGGAATCATCGGCGTGTACCGGATGAAGCAGAAGGGGATTTTCGATCAGGCGGCCGGCCCGGAAACTCAGGAGGAATTAAAGCGGCTGTTTGACTGGCGGACCTTTATCGACTGTGAGAATCATGTGGCCTTAATCAATCTGCCCACCAACTATTACGGAGTTGCCTTCGGAATCGCCCGCTACCGGGAGCTTCTGGGCTGGGAGCCGGAGGGCTGGAGCCAGAAGCTTCTGAATCGGTTCATGGAACACATCAATCAGTATTCTGGAGAATATGAGTTCATGGACGAGACGCCGGGACAGGGCCGGTTCGACCGCTACAGCATTCTGGTCCCGGCAGAGATTGCGGACAGCATCTTAAACACCGGGATGGAGCTTCCGGATAAGATTGTCAGCATGTTAAAGAAATCCACGGCTATCTGCCTGAACATGGCCAATGAGCAGGGCTATGGCTTTTCCTACGGGCGCAGCACCGGAGCCTACGGGGATACCGGCGTGCTTCAGATTCTGAGAGCCGCAGCCAGAGTTCCCGGTGTGCTGGATCAGGAGGGAGAGAAGGCGGCATATGCATACTGCGCGAAGATCATCGAGCGGTTCCGAAGCTTCTGGATTGATGAGGAGATGAATTCCATCAATATGTGGGAGAAGGGAAGAGCAACGGATGCCTACCGGAACAAGGGACGGATATTAAGTGAGAATTTAAGTCTCTGCATGCAGATTGTTGAGGCATATGACTGGAAAAATCCAGGCTGTGAGCCGGAATATCTGGAAGAATTCTGGAAAGAAAGGAAGACGGCCCGCGTTCAGGGAATCTTTTACCGGTTTGCGAAGGGCGAATACGAGAGAGGACTGGCTCTGGTTCGTGACGGAGAACATGTGTGGTCTCTGCCGTTAATCAGCGGCGGCAGCAAATACTATAACAAATCCCCGTATCTTCCGATTCCCTATGAGCAGTTTCTGGTAACCGGCGTACCGGATGTTTCCTATGGAAATCTGATTCCGGTACTGACCCTGGAGGATGGAAGACGGGTTATGCCGGCCGTTTACATGGCAGAAATCACCCACTCCCAGGAGCCGGACTGCTTCCGGGTAACCTATAAGCAAAGCCGCATGAGCGTTGCAGGGGAGGAGGATACGATAGATTCCTTCGATGAAATCTGGTCGGAGACCGTCTGCACCTGGACGCCCGGACAGATAAGACGGGAGGATACGTTCTATATAAAGGAAGAGGTATCCGTATCCTCGATTGATTTGGAATTTCTTACCTTCTCTGACAACCACCAGATGTTATCAGACGGCACGGGTGCAGAATTTTTAAATGGCGGCATCAGCCGGATAATGGCGGAGGGATATGAAAGCTGCAGCGTGGAAAAGGCAGAGGATACCGAGCGGTATCACACTCCGGAGGGAGCCTTAAAGAACCATATCAGATGGGAGAAGAGGGATGTGAGGGGACGGAAGGCAGTGGTGAGCTGGACGATGGGATATCACAGGTAAAAGAGGGGACGCGTTAATTCAGTTGCTTCGCAAGGTAAGCTGAGGTATCCCCTCCGGGGACGCGTGATTTTAGTTGCTTCGCAAGATGGGCTGCGGTATCCCCTCCGGGGATGCGTGATTTCAGTTGCTTCGCAAGAAATGCTGAGGTATAATCAAGCAAAAGCTTGATTGATGCGGGGAGTGGAGATGACAGGCGGAGTAAATGAAGTTGAGCGGGAAAAACAAAAAAGAGAACGAAAGACAGAGAAAAAGACCGGGCAGGGTATCGCATATAATATAGAGCAGGAGGTGAACCCGAATATCCGGGAGGCGGGGAGCAGAGGCGCTGGTTTGATACACCGGGAGCATGTGCTGGAGGCCGCCATGCAGGCCGGACACATCCTTTTGGAGAACGGAGCGGAGATTTCCAGGGTGGAGGAAACCATGGACCGCATCTGCCATCATTACGGGGTGAAGTCGGAAAATTCCTTTGTGTTAAGCAACGGCATCTTTATGACTTCCGGCAGTGAGCGGGAGGAGATTTTTGCCAAGGTGCAGCACATCCCGGTGAGCGGAACCCACCTGAACCGGGTGGCGGCGGTGAACCAGCTGTCCAGGGAGATTGCGGAAGGGCGGTATACGCCGGAGGAGGTGCTGGAACGGCTGGCGCAGATTCGGGTAATGCCCGGAAAGACGAAGACCATGCAGATTCTGGCCTCCGGCGTGGGCAGCGCCTGCTTCTGCTTCCTGTTCGGCGGCACTTTAAGAGACAGTACAGCGGCATTCCTGGCGGGGGTGCTGCTGTATGTGTATGTGCTTTTCTTAAGCAGTCCCCACCTGTCCAAGATTGTGGGCAATATCGGAGGCGGTGCGCTGGTTACCTTCTTCTGCATGATGATGCAGCAGATTCATTTCGGACAGAATTTAAACTTTATGATCATCGGCTCCATCATGCCGCTGATTCCCGGCGTGGCTTTTACCAATGCCATCCGGGATATCGCGGACGGAGATTACATCTCCGGTTCAGTTCGGATGCTGGATGCGATGCTGGTATTTTTCTGCATTGCCATGGGCGTGGGACTGATGTTTACGCTGTCCCATCAGTTTGGAATTTTCTGGCAGACTATAGGAGGCGGAGGCTTATGATGAGTATGCATTTGATATGGGAAGTGGCGGCGGCTGTGGCCGGAACCGTATCCTTTTCCCTGCTGTTTGGCGTGCCGACTCAGTATTACCCCTACTGCGGGGCGATAGGTGGAGCGGGCTGGCTGGTATATTCCCTCCTGGAACCGGTCAGCACGGCCCCCACATCGGCACTTCTGGCCACCATCGTGGTGATTCTCCTGTCCCGTTTTTTTGCGGTGCGGGAGCGGTGTCCGGTGACCATCTTCCTGATATCCGGAATCTTTCCGCTGGTGCCGGGAGCCGGGGTGTACTGGACGGCCTATTACATCGTAACCGACCAGCTTGACCTGGCCTCCCGGACCGGATTCATGGCCCTTAAGGTGGCGGTGGCCATCGTGCTGGGCAT
>JAUNPZ010000152.1:3311-5833 GCA_030536455.1 Lachnospiraceae bacterium
GGCCCGCTACAGGTTCATGTCCTTTATATAGAAGGCTACCTGATAGGGGAATAAATCCTCCGCCGTTTTCAGTTCATTGTCCAGAAGCTTTTTTATCTTCTGAACCCGGTAGTTTACCGTGTTCCGGTGGGTGAAGGTGGCATTTGCCACTCCGATCAGGCTGCGGTCATTTTCAATATAGCTTCGCAGGGTGCTCAACAGGTCGGAATGATGGCGGCGGTCATGCTCCTCTAATACGCCCAGCATCTGGAGCTGGTAATTCTGAAGGATAGCGGTATCGTCACAGGAAAATAAAATTTTGAAAAATCCCATTTCATTAAAATTAATGACCTTCTGTTTGGTCTGGAATGCCATCTTCACGGCAATCTGGGCCCGGCGGAAGGCCGTTTTCAGGTTCTGGATGCCCCTGACCTCCGGCCCCACTCCCAGGGAGAGAAGCTTCTTTTCGGTGAAATAGGTAAACTGGTCCAGAATCTGCCCGGTCAGGTCTGCAGGAGAAGCATCCGGGTAATTATTTACCGTCAGGGCATAGCAGTCCTCACATTCAATCAGCAGATAGGGAATCTGGATTTTCTTCCCGTTCTGCCAGATGCCGAACAGGTTTTCCAGCTTTAGGATGGACTGATGGAAGGCGGTGGTGTCCTCCACGCCCAGGCTGATGCGGATGCAGAAAATCCGGAAGGTGCCGGATACATCGAACCGGGTCCGAATCCGGGTGAGGGAGTCTTCAGACAGCTCCTGCCCCCGCATAATATCCTGGAACATGGTTCCCAGTTCCTTATCCCGCTGGGCCCGGCGCATAATCCGCATACAAAAGTCCTGGATGACGCTGGTGCAGGAGATTTCCCAGGGCATCACAAGGAGAGGAAAATCCTGCTCCTCGCACCAGCGGATGACATCCTCCGGCACCTCGGTCAGATACATGCCGATGTTAATGATGATTCCGGTGCTGTCTGCTTTCTTCATAGCAGTGACCAGATGGAGGAGCCAGTCCTTGTCCTCCTGCGCCTTCATGCAGGTGGTGACGGCCAGCTCCTGACCGGTAAAACGGTTGATGATGGTCTCATCCTCCAGCATGTGGACCCAGCCGACCACGTTATCCATGCCGTTTTTTCCGGCCAGAAGAGTCAGCCGGTAGGTTTCGTGTGTCTCCTTATAAAATTCCCAGAAACGAATTGCCATCGATGCTCCTTTCTGCTGCGGAACGCTTTTTCTGCCGTTTTGCGCTCTGCTGCGAATGGGATAGTTTTTGGTATCAAGAGTACATAAAATCTGCTTATTTTCAGATTAGCAGATTATGGACGAAAAGTCCAGTACTGAGTATACTATAGGCATAAGAACAAAGAGCGTGAAAAAATAAAGGGAGGTGCCTGTATGAACGGTATGGAGATGGGATATGACTATAATCCTATTATTTATGGGGATAAGAGAAGCTGCCCGGCGTGGGTGTCCGCAGAACAGTTTTATAACTGCGAAAACTTCTTCTCAGTGCTGGGGAAAAAGGGATTCGATATCGACCGGCTGTTCCGGCGTTCGAGCAATTCCGACATAATTGGTATGTAGAGTATAAAAACAGATGATAGGTAAGTGTAAGTGATACAAAAAGGCAGGCCGTCGCTTTCGGGAAACCGGAGGGCGGCCTGCCTCGTTTTTTTCCAAATGGCGGAACTTTGCTTCAAAATATTGTACTCGGCGGACATATGTACCCATCAGCAGGAATTTACATTTTTTTCGGAATGAACTTTGGATTTGGGAGCAGGAATTGTGCCTTGACAGGCCCGACGGACAACGGTATAGTGGAGGTGTAAGGACGAAGGCATTACATAGATGCCGCTTCGGCACAGGAGTACAGCGAGGAAAACAGGTCGGCAGAAACAAGTTGACAGAAACGTGCCGGTGGAAGCATGCCGGTGGAAACAAGCCGACAGAGAGTGAGGTTTCAGGATGAGTGAATGGAGACGGAAGTTTCAGCAGTTTATGACAGGCAGATATGGAGCAGACCAGCTGACCCGTTTTTTAAATGGATGCATCATCGTGCTTCTTATCATAAATCTGTTTGCCAGGACGCAGATCTTATACTGGCTTGCGGTAGCTCTTTTGTGTTACTGCTATTTCCGCATGTTTTCCAGGAATATTTCCGCCCGGTTTAAAGAAAACGAGCGCTATATGGGCTATCGGTTCCGCGTGATGGAAGCATGGAAAAAATGGAAGTTTAAGGCAGAGCAGACCTGGAAATACCATATTTACAAATGTCCGAGCTGCGGCCAGAAAATCCGGATTCCCAGAGGGAAAGGAAAAATCAGCATCCATTGCCCGAAGTGCCATACGGATTTTATAAAGCGCAGTTAGTGCTGCAGTGAACGCAGGACGGAAGGAAGAGGTTCATCATATGGAGATTCGATATCTGGAACAGGAAGAGAAGGAGATGAGCAGGGAACTTTGGAAGGTGTGTTTTCCGGAGGACTCTGCTCGCTTTTTAAATTATTATTATGGAGAGCGGTGCCGGGACAATGAGATTCTGG
>JAUNPZ010000153.1 GCA_030536455.1 Lachnospiraceae bacterium
GAAACGCAGCATCAAACATGCGGAAACCGGCATGGAGGGATTGCGGAAAAATATGCAGAACACCATGCAGAGGATAGAGGAGGAGAGAACGATGAAGCGAGCAAAGCGATGGCTGTACAACCTGCTTCTGGCAGCGTGTATCCTGGTTTTTGTGGGCAGCGGGGCACTTCTGGTACAGAAAATCCTGGCACAGAAGAAGAATGACGGCCGTCTGGAGAATCTGTCGAATCTGGTAGCGGAGGCGGTGGAGCAGGAGGAATCCGCCGGTATGACAGCCGGAACGGAGACGAAGGGCGGAGCGGAGAAGGATGCTGAAACTCAGGCAGAGCGGGAACTGACGCCGGAGGAAATCCGTGCGGCCAGGGAGGCCAGAGTGAAGGCCTACGGAAAAATCAAGGAGCAGAATCCGGACCTGGTGGGCTGGGTGAAGGTGGAAGGAACAAAGATTGACTATCCGGTGCTGCAGAGTCTGTGGCAGCCAAACTTTTACCTGGACCATAACTTTGACAAGGCATACAGCCGTTACGGTGCTCCCTATGTGGCAGAGGAATGTGACCTGACGGCGGACTGCCCTAACATCCTGGTCTACGGACATCATATGAAGAACGGAAGCATGTTTGCCGCCCTGGACGGCTACACGGAGAAAAGCTTTTTTAAGGAGCATCCGGTCATCCAGTTTGACACGCTGGAGGAATACGGCGACTATCAGGTGATGGGAGCCTTCACCATGAGCGCGGTGGACCAGAATAATCCTCTGTATTCCTGGATCACCGGAGGAAATCAGGAGGCATTTGAGAATTATGTGTCCTATGTGAAGCAGCATTCCTTCTACGATACCGGCGTGGAGGCGCAGTGGGGAGACCATCTGGTGAGCCTGATCACCTGCGAATATACCCACCAGGACGGCCGGCTGATCGTGGTCGGGAAGCGGATTGAGAAGGACGGGGCGGAAGCCGGGAAAACGGCTGATTGAAAAGGCAGAGACAAAAGCCGGGGAAATTTTAAAATAATAGACAAAAATATCCAATTTGTTCATATTTAATAAGAAAAATCGGGAAACTGTGAAATCTGCTAGACAAACTGTTAAAAAAATGTATATAATACACTATATGCGATATGGTAGAAAGCAGGTGAACACATGGGATACAAAAAACAGGTTTTCCGCAGCCTGGCGATGGTGAGCCAGCTTGGGCTCAGTGTGATGACCCCCATCTTTCTATGTATATTTGCGGGCTATTGCGTAGACACTCACTTTGGAACGAAAACCATGATTTTTTTCCTGATCATCGGGGTGCTGGCCGGAGGCCGGTGCGGGTACCAGATGGCGAAGATGACCGTTCTGGCCGGGGAAAAGGATGAGAAGAAGGAAAAGCTTCAGGAGTGGGAGAAGCGCCAGAGGGAGCGTGCGAAGGAGCCGGATATGGCGGTATGCTCGAAGCCGAAGCGGCCAAGCCGTGTAAGGGCGGCGTCCGAACAGGCGGGGAGACAGGAAGAAAAGCGCGGCGCTTCGGAAAGGAAGGACGGGAAAGCATGACCGATGAGACGAAGAAATTAGTCCTGCAGATGTCTGTGGGAACCCTTTTATGGAATCTCATTTTGGCTGCGGCGGGATTCTTTCTGGCACCGGTTCTGGGATGGACCAGAAGCTCGGTTTTACTGGGACTGGGACTGGGATTTGTGTGCGCGGAAGGGATGCTGGTCCACATGGCGGTGATAACGGAGCGTGTTCTGGAAAGCGGAAATCCAGGCTATGCCAACAAAACCACCGTGATGCATTCCATGATTCGAAAGCTTGCGTACATCGTTCTTCTGGTGCTGGTTCTGTGGAAGCTTCCTCAGATTAACGCATTAGCTGTGGTTCTTGGAACCATGGGCCTTAAGGCCGGGGCGTATCTGCAGCCCGTATTGTTTCGAGCAGATAAGACGAAGACTTCTGGTCAGTAAAGACTTTTTGCGGCTGGAGCCGGTGTGCCGGGATCCGTAAAACAGACGGCTGAATTATTCGTGACGGCAGGAATGCGCGGTCACAATCATGGGAGAAAGGAGGAGCGTGTATGGGGATGAATATGGTAATTCAGAGGGAAGCGGACTTTATGATACATGGTATTTACAAGTACAGTATCGGCGGCCAGGAACTGTGGATTACTACGACAACCATAGGGATGCTGGTAATTTCCATCATCATCCTGCTGCTGGCTTTTATGGCGAAGAAAACCATGGAGCATGCCACAGATGTGCCGGGAACCTTCCAGAATATCGTGGAGCTTGGCGTGGAGATGCTGGAGAAGATGACCCAGGGAATCCTGGGAGCAAATGCCAGAAAGTTTGCAAATTATATCGGGACTATTTTCCTTTTTATCCTGTTCTGTAACCTGAGCGGTCTTTTGGGCCTTCGTGCGCCGACCGCGGATTTTGGTGTTACATTCCTGCTTGGTATGTTTACCTTTGCCATTGTCCAGTATCAGGGCATCAAGAACAGAAAGCTGCGCCATTTTACCAGCTTATTTGAGCCGATCCCGGTATTATTTCCGATTAACTTGATCGGTGAGGTAGCAAACCCGATTTCAATTTCACTCCGTCTATTTGCAAACCTGTTATCCGGTGTTATCATCATGGGACTGTGGTACGGAATGCTCCCGATATTAGCGAATATCGGTATTCCGGCAGCGCTGCATGTGTACTGTGATCTGTTCTCCGGATGTATCCAGACCTATGTGTTCTGTATGCTGACGATGGTATACATTAATGACAAGATGGAGTAAGCTTTTACATTAATTTTAATCTAGGAGGAATTTAGTATGAATTTTTCAGGACAGGATTTTATCTACGGTTGTTCCGCAATTGGTGCTGGTCTGGCGATGATCGCCGGTATCGGTCCTGGTGTTGGTCAGGGTATCGCGGCAGGTTACGGCTGTTCCGCAGTTGGACGTAATCCGGGCGCAAAATCTGACATTACTTCTACCATGCTTTTAGGACAGGCAGTTGCCGAGACCACCGGTCTGTACGGCCTGGTTGTTGCGATTATCTTAATGTTCGTTAAGCCTTTCGGTTGATTTTCGGGCAGTAATCGTAGCGCAGGAGAGGAGGCAACGTCTTGGACGAATTTTTAAGAATTATAGGATTTGACTGGCAGTTAATCCATGATGCGGTATTAACTGGCATTAATGTTTTCATCCTGTTCTTTGCGCTGTCCTACATGCTGTTTAACCCGGCCCGTGACTTTTTGGAGAAAAGACGCCAGAAGATTGCTGGAGAATTAAAAGAGGCGGCTGATGACAAAGAGGCGGCGAAGGAATTAAAGGCAGAGTATGAAAGCAAGCTGAAGGAAGTGAATAAAGAAGCAGATGCAATCCTTGCGGAAGCCAGAAAGAAAGCGCAGATAAAGGAAGCGGATATTCTGAACGAGGCAAGGGCAGAGGCAGCCAGAATCATCGAGCGGGCAAACCGTCAGATGGAGCTGGAGCGCAAGAAGGCGCTGGACGATATGAAGCAGGAAATCGTCTCCATCGCTTCTGTGATGGCAGGTAAGGTAGTTGCGGCTTCCATGGACACGAAGGTTCAGGACAGCCTGATTGATGAAACATTGAAGGAGATGGGTGAGAGCACATGGCTAAGCTAGTATCGAAGGTATACGGCGATGCCCTGATGGAAGCCGCCCTGGAGCAGGGGGAGCTGGATTCTCTGTTTGAAGAGGCCGGCGCCCTGAAAGAAGTTTGGAAGGAGAACCCGGAGCTTTCGGCCCTCCTGGACAACCCGAAGGTTGTGAAGGAGGAGAAGCTGGAACTCCTTAAGACGGTTTTCTGTGACCGGATTTCCCCGGATATGCTGGGCTTCCTGACCACAGCAGTGGAAAAGGGCAGGCACAAGGAAATTCCTTCCATCCTGGAGTATTTCATCGGCCAGGTAAAGGAGTATAAGAAAATCGGCATTGCCTATGTGACAAGCGCCGTGGCCTTAAGTGATGCGCAGAAAGCGCAGGTAAAGGAACGTTTATTATCAACCACCTCCTATGTGGAGTTTGAGATTCATTATACCGTGGACGCCTCCTTAATCGGCGGCATGGTAATCCGGATCGGCGACCGGGTGGTGGATTCCAGTATCAAGACCCAGCTTTATCAGCTTGAGAAGGAGCTGTTAAAAATCCAGCTCGCATAGACGAGAAGTGAGGAGCCGGATAAGCTGCGGCATAATTAACAGGAAAGAAGGTGCGAACCTTAGTTATGAATTTAAGACCAGAAGAAATCAGTTCGGTAATTAAAGAGCAGATTCAGAAATATTCTACCAAACTGGAAGTGTCTGATGTGGGTACCGTTATCCAGGTAGCTGACGGTATTGCCCGTATCCATGGTCTGGAAAATGCGATGCAGGGTGAACTTCTGGAATTCCCAGGAGAAGTCTACGGCATGGTTCAGAACCTGGAGGAGGACAATGTAGGCGCCGTTTTACTGGGCGACTCTTCCGCAATCAGCGAAGGCGATTTGGTAAAGACAACCGGACGAGTGGTAGAGGTTCCGGTTGGTGATGCGTTGACCGGACGAGTAGTGAATGCATTGGGACAGCCAATCGACGGCAAGGGACCGATTCAGACCGATAAGTTCCGCCGGGTAGAGCGTGTGGCTCACGGCGTTATCGAGAGAAAGTCCGTAGATACACCGCTGCAGACCGGTATCAAGGCAATCGATGCCATGATTCCGATCGGACGCGGACAGCGTGAGCTGATCATCGGCGACCGCCAGACCGGTAAGACGGCGATTGCCATTGATACCATTATTAATCAGAAGGGCCAGGGCGTACATTGTATCTATGTCGCTATCGGCCAGAAGGCTTCCACAGTAGCCAATATCGTGAAGACCTTAGATGAGTTCGGAGCCATGGATTACACCACCATCGTAGTTTCCACCGCATCCGACCTGGCGCCTCTCCAGTACATCGCACCGTATGCAGGCTGTGCAATCGGTGAGGAGTGGATGGAGAACGGCGAAGATGTATTAGTTGTTTACGATGACTTAAGCAAGCATGCGGCGGCTTACCGTACCCTGTCTCTGCTTCTTAAGAGACCGCCGGGACGTGAGGCATATCCTGGTGACGTATTCTATCTGCATTCCAGACTGCTGGAGCGTGCGTCCAGACTGTCAGACGATTTAGGCGGCGGCTCCTTAACCGCTCTGCCGATTATCGAAACCCAGGCAGGCGATGTTTCCGCATACATTCCGACCAACGTAATCTCCATCACCGACGGTCAGATTTATCTGGAAACCGAGATGTTCAACTCCGGCTTCCGCCCGGCTATCAATGCGGGTCTGTCCGTGTCCCGTGTAGGCGGTTCCGCACAGATCAAGGCGATGAAGAAGATTGCGGCTCCGATCCGTACCGAATTGGCACAGTACCGCGAGCTTGCTTCCTTCGCACAGTTCGGTTCCGAGCTGGATGCCAGCACCAAGGAGCAGTTAGCCCAGGGTGAAAGAATCCGCGAGGTATTAAAGCAGCCGCAGTATCAGCCGATGGCAGTAGAATACCAGGTTATCATCATCTTTGCGGCGACCAGAAAGTGTCTGCTGGATATCGAAACCTCAGATGTATTGAACTTTGAGAAGGATTTATTCAAATATATCGACGCCAAGTATCCGGAGATTCCGAAGTCCATCCGGGAGCAGAAGGTGATTACTCCGGAGACCGAGGAGCTGTTAATGAAGGCAATTGCCGAGTGCAAGGAACAACGTTAGAAGGCAGGTGAACCATCATGGCATCCATGAGAGATATAAAACGGAGGCGTGGCAGTATCCAGAGCACGGAGCAGATTACCAAGGCCATGAAGCTGGTTTCCACGGTT
>JAUNPZ010000154.1 GCA_030536455.1 Lachnospiraceae bacterium
AGAAAGGAATCACGCCTTTGAACACCATTCAAGCGATACGCTCCATCAGCCGCCGCCATCAGTTTATGATGCTGGCCGCCATCCCGGTATACTTCATCCTGGCCGGTCTGTTCCTGCAGCCGCCCGGAGAAATCCTGTCCGGAATCCTGAACATCTTCCGGGAACCGGATTTTCTGATTACCGACTATTTCGTGATTGGAGGCGTGGGGGCTGCCTTTGTCAATGCCGGCTTCCTCACGCTGATAAGCATTTCCATCATCTACTTTCTGGGCATGGAGATGGATGGCCACACCATCACCTCCAGTTGTCTGATGTTCGGCTTCTCCCTCTTCGGCAAGAACCTGCTGAACATCTGGACGATTCTGGCCGGAGTCGTTCTCTATGCCGTCTACCATAAAACCACCGTAAAACGGTATCTCTATATCGGACTTTACGGCACCAGCCTGTCCCCCATCATCACGCAGGTGATGCAGATTGAGGGACTGCCTGCCGGTGTCCGCTTTCTGCTCTGCATCGCGGTAGGCGTCCTCATCGGCTTCGTCCTGCCCCCGCTTTCCACCCATGTGCATTACGCCCATCAGGGCTACTCCCTTTATAATGTAGGCTTTGCCGCCGGAATCATCGCTACCGTCATCGTCTCCCTGTTTAAATCCTTCGGAATCCAGACGGCCTCCCGCCTCATCTGGGCCACCGGGAGCAATTTTCTGTTCGCCGCTCTGCTGTTTCTTTTATTCGGCGGCATGATTCTGGGCGGACTGGTAATCGGCGGCTTTCGAAAAACCCTGGACAGCTACCGCAGTATTTTAAAAACCAGCGGCATCTCCGGAACCGATTACTTAAAGGATGCCGGCGGTCCGGCCACCGTCCTCAATATGGGCATCAACGGCCTGTTCGCCACCCTGTTTGTCCTCCTTGTGGGCGGGGACTTAAACGGCCCCACCATCGGCGGCATCTTCACCATCGTAGGCTTCAGCGCCACCGGAAAACACTTAAGGAACATCGCCCCCATCATGCTGGGCGTATTCCTGGCAAGCCACACCAAGGACTGGCACATCAATGAGCCGTCCCCGCTGCTGGCTCTGCTCTTTTCCACCACACTGGCTCCCATCGCCGGAGAATTCGGCATCGTCGCCGGACTTCTGGCCGGATTCCTTCACTCCTCCGTCGCCCTGAACGTAGGCATCGTGTACGGAGGCATGAACCTTTACAACAACGGGTTCGCCGGAGGAATCGTAGCCATCTTCATGGTTCCGGTCATTCAGTCCGTGAGGGACCGGAGAGCGCGGGCGCGCGGCGGATTATCGCTGTAATCCCCACGATATCGGCCAGAATCCACCCGATTGGTATGGCCCACCAGATTCCCCTGACCCCGATGGCGGGAACCGGCGACAGCACATAGGCAAGAAGCACGCGGGTTCCCAGGGAGATCACCGTCAGCACCACCGACATCTCCGGCCGCCCGATTCCTCGGAAATAGGCGTAGAGAAGGAACAAAATCCCGATTCCACAATAGAAGGCCCCCTCTGTCCGCAGATATCCCGCCCCGATCCGGATAATCTCCGTCTCGCTGCCGTCGATAAAAATCTGCAGCAGGTACGGAGCCAGGAGCCATACCAGGACCGACACGGCCAGGCAGAACCACACCGACACCGTCACCGCCCTGCGGACTCCCTGCCGGACCCGTTCCTCCTTTCCCGCGCCGTGATTCTGGGAGGTAAAGATGGAAAATGCATTGCCAAACTCCTGGGCCGGCATGTAGGCGAAGGAATCAATCTTCACCCCGGCTGCAAATGCCGCCATCACCGCCGCTCCAAAGCTGTTTACCAGTCCCTGAATCATCAGGATTCCAAAGTTCATAACCGACTGCTGAATGCAGGCGGCGGTGGAAAAACGAACAATCTCTTTCACCTCCGCTCTGCCAAACCGGATTTCGCTGCGTACCGGCCGAAGCCCCGGCTCCTTCCTCCAGGTGTAGATGCCGATGCCAAGCCCGGAAAACGCCTGGGCAATCACCGTCGCCAGGGCCGCCCCGCCGATTCCCAGATGAAGCCGGATGACAAACACCAGGTCCAGAATCACATTGAGAACAGCCGCCCCGCCTAAGAACCATAAGGGCGTCACCGAATTTCCCACCGCCCGGAGAAGGAAGGAAAAATAATTATACAAAAACACAAAGAAAATTCCGGCAAAAATCACCGCCACATATTCCCGCATCATCCCAAGAAGGGAGCCCGGCACCTGAAGCACCTTCAAAATCCAGTCCAGTCCTGCAAATACCGCCGCATTCATCCCGATTGTCACCGCTCCGATCAGCAAAAAAGCAATCGCCATGCTGTTCTTCATCTGCGCCTCATCCCGCCTTCCAAAATGAAAGGAATAGACCGAGCCGCTTCCCATGCAAAGCCCGATTAAAATTGACGTCAGAAACGTCATCAGCGTATAGGCAGAGCCCACCGCCGCCAGGGCATCCGGCCCCAGATAGCGGCCCACGATCAGCGTATCCGCAATGTTGTAGCACTGCTGCAGGAGATTTCCCAGTATCATCGGCCCCGCAAACAGAAGCATGGTCCTCGTCACTTCTCCCTGTGTCAAATCCTTCTTCATCGTCATCCTCATTCCGTCTTTCTTCCGTGTCATCCTCACTCCGTCTTTCTTCTGTTTTATTCCACCGCCTGCTGGTACTGCTTCGGCGTCATCCCATAAATCCGCTTAAACATGCGGATAAAATAATTCAAATCATGGTATCCGCAGGAAGCGGCCACCACCGACATGGGAACCGACCCGGTATGAATCAGCACCAGGGCCTGGCGCATCCGCACACTATGGATGTAATCCGTCAAAGTCATCCCCATCTCCTTTTTAAACAGGCCAGACAGATAGGTTTTCGTAATGTTGCTCCGCTCTGCAAAAAAGTTAAGGCTTAAATCCTCCGCATAATGAAAATCAATATAAATCACCACGTTCCGCACCACCGGGCTGTTTCCCTTCATGGAATGATTCTGCACCAGCAGACAATACCGGTGAAGCATGTCCATGCGGAGCTCATCCAGCTCCTTGATGCTTCTGGCCTCATTGATCTGGACCGCCAGGCGGGAAGACAGCTCGTCAATATAAACCGGCGGAACTCCCCCCTGCTCCGCCGCTTTCCGAAGAAGGGTGGACAGGATGATGGAAAAATTCTGCTCATTCCGAAGCTGGCTTTCCGTTCTCGGACTGATGAAAAAGGAACCCTTCCACATCAGGAAATTTTTTCTCGCCTCCTGATAATTTCCCTTCCGCACATAATCCAGCAGCAGATTCTCCATCCGGTAGCGCTCCTCGATGGCGCTTTCTGCAATCTTCGGGCACTCCTTCAGCTTCCGGTTTTCGAAGCGCTCTCCCCCTTCGGACATGCGGATCACCTGATAATCCGTTTCAAAAAAACCGTCTGCGATATTTTTCAGATAGTCTGCCCAGCCCTCGGACACCTGCACCACCGGAAGGCCGTTATAATACTCCATCAAGTCCCGGAACATGGATTCCGGAATCTTTTTCCGGTTCATCAGGGCCCGGACCTCTCCCGCATGGTAACGCCGTTCCAGAAAGGGACCGGACAGAAAAAACGGGGTCTGATAATCCTGGCAGAAAGCCTCCGGAATCCTTATCATAAAGTGGTGAATCTGAAACTCATCCTGAAACAGCAGGATCCGTCCCGGCGGAAGCTCCTTCTTCATAGAATCAATGATATCGTCGTAAGAAAAATCCTCGTACAGGCGCATGCGCAGCTCATGGTCCACCTGGGGAAGATTGGAATAATCCTTCAAAAGCACAAACGGCTGGATGTTATGCGCATTCAGCACCTGCTTCAAAAGTTCTGTTTTCATCGTATTCATACAGACAGCCTGCCTTTCCTGGTTTTCTTTTTAATCCCGGTTTCCGGGAAGCTTCCGGAAACTCCCCGGAACAATATTACGCAAAAAACGTACAATATTACTTTTGTACCTATTTTAAAATAATATTGTGATAAAAGCAAGAAAAATTGTGCCTGTTTCTTTCATAAAAAAGGGGGTATTGTAGCACCATAAAAGCAAACAGACCATTTCAAGAAAATGTGGGAGGTAACAGCATGAAAGAAAATACAAGACCCTTCGGGTTGAGAGACAAGATTGGCTATATGTTCGGTGATTTCGGAAATGACTTCACCTTTCTCTTTGCCAGTTCCTTTTTAATGGTATTCTATATGAAGGTCATGGGTGTCAGCGGCGCGGCGGTAGGAACTCTGTTCCTGGTTGCCCGGTTCGTCGATGCCTTCACCGATATCACCATGGGGCGCATCGTCGATAAGGTAAAGCCCGGAAAAGACGGCCGCTTCCGTCCCTGGCTGCGCCGCGTGGCCGGTCCGGTGGCCCTCGCCAGCTTCCTGATGTACCAGACCTTTCTGGTGGATGCGTCCATGACCGTAAAAATCATCTACATGTACGCAACCTACATTCTCTGGGGCAGCGTGTGCTACACCGCGATCAACATCCCTTACGGCTCCATGGCCTCCGCCATCACCGCCGTTCCGGAGGAGCGTACCGCTCTCTCCACCTTCCGAAGCGTAGGCGCTACCCTGGCCAACCTGGTCATCGGCGTGGCCGGTCCTATGATCATCTACACAGCCGATGCAAACGGCGCCCAGGTTATCCGAAACGGCGGACAGATTTTCCCGGTTGTGGCCGCGCTCTTCTCCATCTGCGCCATGGCCTGCTACTTCATCTGCTACAAATGCTGCACCGAGCGTGTCAAGATTGAGCCGGATCCGAATGCAGAGCCGGTCAGCTTTGTAAAGGCGCTGGGAACCATCGTAACCAACCGCGCCATGTTAGGCATCATCGGCGCTGCGCTCTTCCTTCTGTTAAGCCAGCTCCTGGTTATGGGCTTAAATAACTACGTTTATGCCGATTATTTCGGAGATGTCAAAGCACTGTCCACCTTCAACCTGGTCAACACCGTATTCTCCCTGCTGATGGCCACCGTAGTGGGCCGTGTTTCGAAAAAGTTCGGCAAAAAGGAAAGCGCCACCGCAGGCGTTCTGGTTTCCGCCGCCATCTACTTCATCCTGTTTTTCCTCCGCACCCGGAATCCATGGGTATTTATGGGCGCTTCCGCCGCAGGCTTCCTGGGACTTGGCTTCTTCAACATGGTAATCTGGGCTAACATCACCGATGTAATCGATGACGCGGAGGTGAAAAACGGCAAACGGGAAGACGGTACCATCTATGCCGTATACTCCTTCGCAAGAAAGGTCGGACAGGCGCTGGCCGGCGGCTTATCCGGCTACGCCCTCTCCTTCATCGGCTATCAGGAAAAGGCCGCCGTTCAGACCGAGGCGGTATTAGGAAAGCTTTACTCCATCTCCACTCTGGCTCCGGCCATCCTGTTCCTCTGCGTAGCCGCTATGCTGGGACTGGTCTACCCGCTGTCCAAGAAAAAGGTGGAAGAAAATACCGCCATCCTGCAGGAACGCAGGAAACAGGCGCAGTAACTGCAATCGGGAATGGTGTTTCTCTTGGCGCCATTCCCGATTTTCTGTCTGATTTTTGATTGTCTGTTTTTTTGCCCGATCTTTCAGGCGGTCATCGCCGGGGCAAAGGCTTTTTCTTCGGCTCCGGCAGTTCTTCATACATTGCATGCAAAACCGCTTCCATCA
>JAUNPZ010000155.1 GCA_030536455.1 Lachnospiraceae bacterium
AGGAATCGTTTTTATTAAAAATGGGAGGAAACAGTTATGGCAGATAGTACCCGTGAAGTGATTTGGAAGGACAGAAAACATTTTTTATGGTTTCCATGGTCGTTTACCAAGTATTATATCGAGGTGGACCGTCTGATGATTGAAACAGGGCTGTTTCAGACAACTCTGGATGAAACACTGCTCTACCGCATCGTAGATATCAAGATGCATCAATCGCTGGCAGGGAAGATTTTTAATACCGGAGATATTGTCGTGACAGCCAAGGTAGACAGTTCCCCGGAAATCGTTCTGGAAAATGTGCTGAATCCAAAGAAGGTTCGCACTATGCTCTCTCAGTTAGTTGAGGAAAGCCGTCAGAAACGAAATGTAGTCGGCAAAGAGTTTTACGGCAGCGGCAGTCATATGCATATGGATTTCGACGGAGACGGCATCTGCGATGCAGAGGAATCCTTTTCCGATGAGGAGCATTGATTTTCCGATGAGGAATTAAAGAACTTTATATACGCAAACAGGAAGTCTGCCCGCACATCGGATACCGTTGCGGACAGACTTCTTTGTGTCCTCTTATCGTCAGCTGCTGCAGCGAATTTACATAAAAATATTATGTTAATCAACGCCGGTGTGATTGATAAAACGTGATTATGAATGATAAAACGCAGGATTCCCACTGCTGAACCGCGATTATTCATAACTTTACTCACAACTGCGGTTATTCGTAATAAACTATCGTCAGATAATGCCCCGCATGGATGGTATCGCCGGCCAGACGATTCATCTTTTTTAACTCCATAACATACTCCCTGGTATCCATCGGACTCTGCGGCGCATACCTGGATGCGATACTCCAGAGACTGTCTCCCTCCTGGATACGGATGCTGGTATAATAAGGCTGTCTCGCCTGGGAAGCGGTTTCATCCGCAAATGCATTCACCATCATAATCCCACAGGTATTCACTGCGAGAAATAAAAGGACCGCACAGATTAAAAACTTTCTTTGGTATACTTGAATCATCCGCTGACGGCGCTGCTTCTTTACCTTCTCCTCGCGGTTTAATACGGTTCCAATCGCACTTCTCATCGCTGTTTCTCTCATATCCTGCACCCTCCTAAGTAAATCCAGAAAAATAAACGCACGTTCGTGAACAAACGTTCTTTGTGTACTCAATCATAGCATCCAAACATTTGTTTGTCAATGCTTTTTCGGAATATTTTCGAACAAACGTTTCTTCACTTTAGCCAAACGTTTCTTTTGAATTTTGGTGAGAACAGTCGTTTGGATTTTGGTTGATTTTTCCTCGAACATATGTTACTATAATTACATCTGCTATACAAAAGGCTTACTATGGAGGTGACATATGGCACAAGGAAAGATTTCTGATAAACAGAAGGAAATTTTAGAATATATCAAGGAAACGATTTTAAAAAAGGGATATCCGCCGGCTGTCCGTGAGATTTGCGAGGCGGTTCATTTAAAATCAACTTCATCGGTACACTCCCATCTGGAGACACTGGAGGAGAACGGCTATATCCGCCGTGACCCTACCAAGCCAAGAACCATTGAGATTCTGGATGACTGCTTTAACCTGACGCGCCGCGAGATGGTGAACGTTCCGCTCATCGGCTGTGTGGCGGCCGGACAGCCGATCCTGGCTCAGGAGAATATCGAGAACTATTTCCCGATTCCAGCCGATACGCTTCCAAATCAGGAAACCTTCATGCTCCGGGTAAAGGGGGAAAGCATGATCAAGGCCGGAATCTACGAAGGTGATCAGATTCTGGTCGCACAGCAGGAAACAGCGGATAACGGCGATATTGTAGTGGCTCTGCTGGAGGATTCTGCTACAGTCAAGCGTTTTTATAAGGAAGACGGGCATATCCGTCTGCAGCCGGAGAATGATGCGATGGACCCGATTATTGCAGAAGACGTACAGATTTTAGGCAAGGTAATCGGTCTGCTGCGTTTTATGTAAATAAAAAAGAAGTATCAGGTTGATTGCTGCCTGGTACTTCTTTTTTCAATCATTTTTACAGTTCGTCTACATTCACAATGGTCTTTCCGTCCCGCCAGATTCTCTCTAAATCGTAGAACAGCCGGTCCTCCCGGCAGAATACGTGAACAATCATGTCCTTATAGTCCAGCAGAATCCAGTTTGCGGTCTGATAGCCTTCTACCTGAGCGCATTCGTATCCGGCTTTTGCCAAATCCTCCTGCACCTGGTCTGCCATCGCCTGCACCTGGTTCGGATTGTTTCCATTTGCGATAATGAAGTAGTCTGCCAGGACAGATACGCCCTGAATATCGATAATCTGGATATCCTCGCCCTTTTTGTCATCCAGGGCCTTATATGCCAGCTTCACCATTTCCTTTGAATTCATCGTTGCTCTCCTTTATTTGAAAGTCGTTTCAGAAAACCGCTCGTTATGGAGCTTTTCATAGTATTCGTAAGCCTTTTCGGTCATCGGGTCAATTTTTTCCGGCTTTTTGCCCAGATAGGCCAGTGTTCCCTTTAAGATGAAATACATGGTTTCATCCAAATCCTGATAAGCCAGAGCGCGCGCCTCCGGAAGATTCTGCGCTTTATAACGCCGCGGCTCGATGTAATCGGCGATAAACACTATTTTTTCAAGAAGCGTCATAGCCGGTTTTCCGGTTGTGTGATACAGGATGGCAGATAAAATCTCCGGGTCCTGGATTCCATATTTATGCTCTGCCAGCCATGCGCCGTAATTCGCATGAAGGACAGCCGGAGCCTCCTGCTCCTCCTGCGTAAACGGAATCTTGTGTTTGATGCATTTTTTCAGAATGATCTCATCTGAATACCGCTTTCCGCAGTCATGAAGGAGTCCGGCCAGCTCTGCGTTTTTTAAATCACAGCCATAACGCATGGCCAGGTTCATGCAGGTATAGGAAACGCTTAAAGAATGCTCATAGCGCATCGGGTCCAGCTTCATCTCCAGATGCTTCCGATAAGATAAAACAAGGTTATATTCTTCGGTCATTTGTAAATCCTCCCGTAGCTGTCTTCATACAGATGATGGCGTTTTACATATTCCGCAACGGCTTTCGGAAGCAGACCATCCAGCGGTTTCCCTTCCGCAGCCATTCCGCGGATTTCCTCGGATGAAACATCCATTTCCCGGCAGTGGAGCTGCATGATCCTTGCTCCGTATTTCTCCTCCAGATGATGAATCTGCTTCCGGAGGCTTGGATGCTCCTTCTCATATTCCCGGCTGGCAACCAGGATGGCGGTCTGTTCCATCACCCGCTCCGGCTCGTACCAGCGCTCGATTTCATACAGGGAATCCGCACCGATGATAAAGTAAAAATCATGTTCCGGATATGTTTTCTTTAAAAGGGTCAGGGTCTGGGCGGTATAGGTATTGCCGGGGCGGCGGATTTCGAAATCGGAAAGGACAAAGCCCTCCTCATCCTTCAGCGCCAGCTCCGCCATCTCCCACCGGATACGGGCATCGGTCACCCTGTGGTCCGTCTTATGGGGCGGCTGGCCGGAGGGCATGAACCAGATCTGGTCCAGCTCATATTCTTCCTTTGCCTGTCTGCCCAGCATGATATGTCCGTTATGAATCGGGTCAAAGGTTCCGCCCATGATTCCAATTCTAGCCATCGAAACCTCCTAAAAATGCAGCCGCAGCAGGGCTGCTTAAAAAATTCCTTATTTTGCTGCTTCCGGAAGCTGAATCTTCCGCTTCGCGGCATCCTTTGCCGGACGGTACAGGACAATCTTTCTTCCGATTACCTGAACCAGCTGGGAATGGGTGCGCTCCGCCAGAACCTCCGCGATGGACCTTCCGTCATCCAGACAGTTCTTTAAAATCGTAATCTTAATCAGCTCTCTTGCCTCCAGCGCCTCATCTACCGCGGAAGTCACTTCCGGAGTCAGGCTGGACTTGCCAATCTGGAAGATTGGCTCTATATTCATAGCTAATCCCTTTAAGTAGGATCTTTGCTTGCTTGTCATATTTTTGCTCCTTTATCTGTTCGCAGCGGAATTGATCCGCGCCTGCGTTTATTTGTAATAGTCAAATACCAGTCCGTACATCCGCACGGTATCCCCTTCCTGGATTCCGGCCTTTTCCAGTTCATCCAGGATTCCGTTCTCCTTTAAGAAGCGCTGGAAGAACTCAAAGCCCTTTTCCGACTCCAGATTGGTGTAGCCCAGCATCTTCTCGATACGAGGTCCCTCCACTACATAGATGCCGTCCTCATCCTTCTCTACGGTGTATGGAAGGTTTGGATTCACCTGGATGGAGTTTACGTCAAACTCTTTCTCAAAGATGACTGGAGTATCATCGACGGTCTTTAACAGTTCATTCACATAATATAATAATTCTTTTACACCCTGTCCGCTTACGGCTGAAATTGGGAATACCTTGATTCCCTGTGGTTCAAATTCCGCCTTCAGTGCTTCCACCGGGTCCGGATTCTCTTCATCCACATAGATGGCATCGGTCTTATTCGCTGCAATCACCTGTGGACGTTTGGAAAGGTCCGGATTATAGGCGTCCAGCTCCTTGTTGATGGCCCGGATATCCTCGATCGGATTTCTTCCCTCCGTGGATGCAGAGTCTACCACATGAATCAGAACCTTGGTGCGCTCGATGTGGCGGAGGAAATCGTGTCCCAGGCCGACGCCTTCGGACGCGCCTTCAATCAGTCCCGGGATATCTGCCATCACAAAACCGGCTCCGGCTCCCAGATCCACCACGCCGAGATGCGGGTTTAGGGTCGTAAAATGATAATTTGCAATCTTTGGTCTGGCATTGCTGACTCTGGAAAGAAGGGTGGACTTTCCTACATTCGGGAAACCGACCAGTCCTACATCAGCAATTACCTTCAGCTCTAGCTGTACCCACAGCTCCTGGGCCGGCTGGCCTGGCTGCGCATACTTTGGAGCCTGCATGGTGGAGGTGGCGTAATGCATATTTCCCAATCCGCCCTTTCCGCCCTTTAAAATCACTTCCCGGCGGTTTTCACCGGACATGTCGGCAATTACCTTGCCTGACTCAAAATCCTTGATTACGGTGCCTTCCGGGACCTTAATCACTAAATCCTCACCGTCCGCGCCATGGCAGCGGCGTTTTCCGCCTTCCTGTCCGCTGGTCGCGACGTATTTCCGGACATGACGGAAATCGGTCAGCGTGTTTAAACCATCCTCCACCTCGAAGATGATATCGCCGCCCCGTCCGCCATCTCCTCCGTCGGGTCCGCCGGCAGGTACATAAAGCTCACGGCGGAAGGAAACGTGTCCGTCTCCGCCTTTTCCTGATTTGATAAATACTTTTGCGCTGTCACAAAACATAAGTTCACCATACCTTTCTTCCTGTATTGTCCCGGATGGTCAAAGTCTGAACATCTGATAATACATCATGGTGTGATACAGGATACTACAAAAACACGTTCAAAGCTTTATTTCACCTGGAATCGGATTCGCAGGTGAAAAGGAAAGGCCTCATACTATAAAGTATGAAGCCTTTTGTCGTTCATTATTCGTTGATTGCTCTTGGATAAACAGAAACCTGCTTCTTGTCTCTGCCCTTTCTCTCAAACTTTACAAC
>JAUNPZ010000156.1 GCA_030536455.1 Lachnospiraceae bacterium
CTGCTGATGACATGCTCAATCCGGCAGGCATCCTCTGCGGCGATTTCCGCCGGGACTCCAAGCTGCTCCAGCCAGGAGGACAGAAATTCATGCCGTTCATAAATCATCTCGGCAATGTCCCGCCCGGAATCAGTCAGGTAGATAAAGCCGCTGTCGGTAACCGTGATATGCTGGTTTTCCCGCAGATGCTTCATGGCGATGCTGACGCTGGATTTTTTAAAGCCCAGTTCATTCGCGATGTCAACCGAGCGGACGACGGGCAGCTTTTTACTTAAAACCAGGATAGTCTCCAGATAGTTTTCTGCGGATTCATTCTTGGCCATAGTTTCCTCCATTCTGTGCATGCTTTACGGTGCGCACAGGTTTTCAAAAAAAGTTCATTTACAAAAGTTTGTCTAATCAGTATAGCATAACCAAACAAAATTATCAAATTTACTTTTCATAACTCCCGGATTGCTCCGCAGCCAAGCTGGATTCCGGGATTCCCGGAGGGCTGGGAGGTGAAGTCGTCCGGCATGGAATGGATGATGACGGAGCGCCCGATAATCTCCTTGATGCGGAAACGTTTGTCATAAAAGGCAGTCCAGGCATAGCCCTGACTGCCTAAGAGCGGAGGCAGGTCCCCGGCATGCTGGGGATGGAGCTGATGGGTTGGATTATAGTGTCCGCCGGTATGGGTGAAGTGCCCGGAACAGTCTCCGGATTCATGGATGTGCATGGCATAAAAATCGGAGGAGCCGGGGAGGCTGAGGTTGGGGAGGCCGAAAATCTCTGCCTCCACCAGAACGCCTTCATAGGGTGTGTCGAAAAATTTTACCAGACCGCTTAAACCGGGGGCGGCTGCGCCGCCGCGGACCCAGGCCATGGCCTGAGGCGTGTGATGGGCGAGAAGCTGAATGAATGGGAGACGGGGAGTGGGCTGAGGTTGTTGTGTCTGCATAGGATTTCCTTCCTTCTACTTTAATTTTCTTTTTTACTTGATTTTCTTTTCCAGCCAGGCAATGCCCTGATACAGCACAGCCGACAGAACACATAATATGACGATGGAGGTGACTACCGTGGTCATGGCAAAGGTCTGAGAGCCGTAGATGATCAGATAGCCGAGACCGGCCCGGCTGGACAGGAATTCTCCGATAATGACGCCTACCAGGCAGAGGCCGATATTGACCTTCATGCTGCTGATGATCAGCGGGATGGAGGATGGGAGAAGAACCTTTTTCAGTACGTCGGCCTTCGTTCCTCCAAGGGAGTAGATCAGCTTGATTTTGTCCGGGTCGGTCTGGGAAAATCCGTTGTGAAGGGTCAAGATAGAACCAAAAAGGGCAACCGAGACGGCTGCGGTGATGATGGTTTTGGTGTTGTTTCCCAGCCATACGATTAGCAGCGGAGCCAGGGCTGATTTTGGAAGACTGTTTAAGATGACCAGGTATGGCTCCAGAACTTCGGATAAGGTGCGGCTGCTCCAGAGGAGAAGGGCGGCGGCCAGCCCGATTCCGATTACCAGCAAAAAAGAGATCAGGGTTTCGGCCAGAGTGATGCCGGTGTGGAGAAACAGGCTTTTGTCCGCGGCCATTCGAAGCAGGCAGGCGGCTATGCCGGAGGGGCTGCTGAAGATAAAACGGTCAATCCAGCCGAAGCGGGCGGCCAGCTCCCACAGGGCCAGAAGGAGGACGAACAGCATGGAACGGGAGATGGCCACCTGACGGCGGTGCAGCAGCTCGGCAGCCAGGAATTCCTTCTGACCGGAGGAAATCGTGCTGTCGGAATGGAAAACAGGGGGATGCCTTTTAGTCATCACTTTTCAGCTCCTTCCAGATTTGATTAAAATACCGGGAGAATTCCGGGGCGTTTCTGCGTTCCATCGGGCTGAGTGAAGAGCCCGGCGCAGGGGTTCCGGAACCGGAGGGTTTTCCGTCGGCATTTTCCCCGGAAGAAGCCTTCTTTTCCGGGAAGGAAACCGGCACGATTTTCTTTACAGTTCCGGGCCGCGCGCTGAGCACGATAATCCGGTCGGCCACGCTGATGGCCTCGGATAAATCATGGGTGACCAGAATGGCGGTTTTGTGGGCGCTTCGTATAATGGAGCTGATGTCATCGCAGACCGAAAGCCGTGTCTGGTAATCCAGCGCGGAGAATGGCTCATCTAAAAGCAGCAGGTCCGGCTTCAGCGCCAGGGTCCGGATCAGGGCGGCCCGCTGCCGCATTCCTCCGGAAAGCTGGGACGGCCGTTTCTCCTGAAACTGCTCCAGGCCGTAGGTTTTCAGCATATGGATTAAGTCCGAGCGGCTGTCTGCATTCAGGCGTTTTTGGATTTCCAGTCCCAGCGATACATTGGAAAGGACGGAGCGCCATTCGAAAAGATGGTCCTTCTGCAGCATATATCCGATGGCTTCGCCGGTCTGGGCGAAGGGCTTTTGGTCAATCAGGATGGAGCCGGATTCAGGTTTGGCCAGTCCGCACAGGAGGGACAGAAGCGTGGATTTTCCGCATCCGGAGGGTCCCACGATGGCCAGGAATTCTCCGGCCCGGACGGTGAAGGAGACATGAGAAAGGGCCGGCGTTTCTCCATCCAGAGTGTGATAGGAATAGCTGACCTGGTTTACCTCTAGTTTTTGTTTCATGGAAAGTCCCTTTCTGTTTGATATACTGTATCATATGAGGGAAAATCCCGGAGTGTCCGTGGTTTATCTGCGGTCATCTGCGCCAATCCGCGGGCTGCCGTGAAAAAAAGCTTGCATTTTCCGCAAAATAGTGATATCATGTTATTGATAACAAGATAAGGTAGAGATTAAGAGTGGGCGCAAGTCCACTCTTACTTTTATGTAAAGGAGGCGATGTGCAGTGGCAAAGAGAGAGAGTTATGAAGCAAAGACGGAAGCATTTCTGGAACCTCTGGTAAAGGAGCATGAATTCGAACTGGTGGATGTGGAATATGTAAGGGAAGCAGGCACCTGGTATCTGCGGGCTTATATTGACAAGGAAGGCGGAATCGCGGTGGATGACTGTGAGGTGATCAGCCGGAAGTTAAGCGACTGGCTGGACCAGGAGGATTTCATCGAGGACAGCTACATTCTGGAGGTCAGCTCCCCGGGACTTGGAAGGCCGCTGAAGAAGGAGAAGGATTTTGCCAGAAGCATCGGCAGAGATGTGGAAATCCGGCTGTATAAGGCTTTAAACAAAAGTAAAGAGTATACCGGCGTGTTAAAGGCATATGATAAAGAATCGGTTACTTTAGGAATGGAAGACGGCTCGGATCTGGTTTTTCAGAGAACAGAAATTGCATTAATTCGTTTAGCACTGGATTTTTAGGAGGAAAATATGAACAAAGAACTTTTATTAGCATTGGAAATGATTGAAAAGGAAAAGAATATCAGCAAGGCAGTGCTCCTGGAAGCAATTGAGAATTCCCTGCTGACCGCCTGCAAGAATCACTTTGGAAAGGCCGATAATGTAAAGGTAAGCATTAACCCGGACACCGGTGATTTCTCCGTGTATGCAGAGAAGGAGGTTGTGGAGACGGTGGAGGACCCGCTGACCCAGATCTGCGTGGAGGAGGCAAAGCTTAAGAATCCCCGCTACATTCCTGGTGATCTGGTTCCGATTGCAATTCAGTCCAAGGAGTTCGGCCGTATCGCAACCCAGAATGCGAAGAATGTTATCCTGCAGAAAATCCGTGAAGAAGAGCGCAAGGAGCTGTATAACGATTACTACAGCAAGGAAAAGGACATCATGACCGGTATCGTACAGAAGAACCTGGGCCGCAACATCAGCATTAATTTAGGAAAGATCGATGCCATCTTAAATGAGAGCGAGCAGGTAAAGGGCGAGATTTTAAAGCCGAACGACCATATCAAGGTTTACATCCTGGAAGTAAAGGATACCTCCAAGGGACCGAGAGTTTCCGTATCCAGAACCCACCCGGACCTGGTAAAGCGTCTGTTTGAGGCAGAGGTGGCAGAGGTGAAGGACGGAACGGTGGAGATTAAGGCCATTGCCCGTGAAGCCGGTTCCAGAACCAAGATTGCAGTCTGGTCCAATGATACCAACGTTGACCCGGTAGGCGCCTGTGTCGGTGTGAACGGCGCCCGTGTCAATGCGGTTGTAGAAGAGCTGCGGGGAGAAAAGATTGATATCATCAACTGGGATGAGAATGCGGCCTATCTGATTGAGAATGCATTGAGCCCGGCCAAGGTCATCTGCGTGATTGCAGACGAGGAAGCAAAGGAAGCTCTGGTTATCGTTCCGGATTATCAGCTTTCCCTGGCAATCGGCAAGGAGGGCCAGAACGCAAGACTGGCGGCAAGACTGACCGGCTACAAGATTGATATTAAGAGCGAGACGCAGGCCAAGGAGCAGGGACTGTTCGATGAGCTGGGAATTGAATACCAGGAGGATATGGTAGACTACAATTACCAGGAGGATGATTCCTACCGGGAAGAGGCCGGGGAAGCAGACAGCCAGGAAGTATCTGAGGAAGAGAATTCCCAGGAAGGAAGCCAGGAGGAGTGATTCAAGCGTGAGTGGAAAGAAGATACCGTTAAGGCAGTGCATCGGCTGCGGAGAGATGAAGAGCAAGAAGGACATGATTCGTGTGCTGAAGACAGCCGAGGGAGATATCCTGATTGATGCGACCGGACGGAAGAACGGGAGAGGCGCTTATCTGTGTCCTTCCGGCGAATGTCTGAAAAAGGCAGTGAAGTCCAGAGGACTTGACCGGTCCTTTAAGATGGCGATTCCGAAAGAAGTATATGAAGCGCTGGAAAAGGAGATGGAAGAGCTTGGATTCTAAACAGAAAGTATTTAATTTGATTGGCCTGGCCACGAAAGCCGGAAAGACGAAAAGCGGAGAGTTTTCCACGGAACAGTCTGTGAAAAAGGGCCGCGCCTGTCTGGTTGTGGTTGCAGAGGACGCTTCGGATAATACAAAGAAGATGTTCCAGGATATGTGCGGATATTATCACGTGAAGATTTCTATTTTTGGCAGCAAGGCGGAGCTGGGCCGGGCCATGGGGAAGGAGATGCGCGCATCTCTCTCTGTGGAGGACGCCGGACTGGCATCGGCAATCGGGAAACAGATGGCGGCTGCTGGGCAGCAACGAATGACTATAAACGGAGGTAGCGAAGTATGAGTATAAACGAGTTAGGAAAAGAGAACATGGAAGGACAGAATGATAAGGCTGCTGCGGAGGCAGCAAAAGACGGTGCGCCGAAGAAAAAGGTAGTAGCGGTTTACCGTCCGCAGAACTCCCAGCAGATTAAGAACCGTCCGGCGCCGCAGCGTCCGAGAACCGAGGCAGCGCCGGCAGAGGCGCCGAAGGCAGCAGAAAAGCCGGCTGAGGCAAAGGAGAATACCGGCGCAAGAAGCGGTTATCAGGGAAACCGTGACAGCCGAGGAGACGGCCAGAGAGGCGGCTACCAGGGCCCCCTCGATAACCTTGGTGCAGGCCGGAGGGGCGGGTC
>JAUNPZ010000157.1:0-2650 GCA_030536455.1 Lachnospiraceae bacterium
TGCAATATGTTCTCAAATCATCGCATACATCAACCGCTCCCTGGCTGCAATTCGTCATAATCCAGATTAATTTTTGCTGATGGAGTTCTCGGTTGAAATAATCATGCGTAATTTCATTTCGTAACAACAGTTCTTTCAGAAATGCCTGTTCTGCTTCTGTTTTTTCAAATCCAAACGTATCAAAACTGACCATGCAGTATCGAAGAGATACCCCGCCCTTATGGGTTCTCTCTTCTTTACGCATAAAAATAATCAAATCCTTAAAGACCTGAGTAAAGTCATTCAGCTTCGCTGTGACAATATCCATGCAGTCCATCTGAACTTCAGCATCACCACATTCTATATACCGCTTACTCTTACTATCGATTCGCTCTGCACATACTTTCATAAAATCCAGCATTTCGCTGATTTTCATGACATTTACCGGCTCCTTCTCTTCTTCCGGTTCCAGATTGAATTGTTTCAAAACATCTGCGCTAAACTTCATCCGGCTACCCTCGCTTTCGTCTCCTCCAGTTTTCGCTGACATACCTGCCGGAACCGCACCAATCTTTCCGGATAATAATCGGTAAACTGTACTTGCGACTTTAACGGAGCACAATAAATCGGAGCTTCCATCATGGTATCAATATAAAAAATATCACTATCGATTCCTTTATCATTAAAATATTCTTCCAGGTATACAGATAAGCACTTATACAATTCAAAATCTTCCGTATAAATTGCAATATCAATGTCACTCTCACCTTCTACATATCGGGTAGTTAAATAACTGCCAAAAATGAAGACATTGTAATTGCTTTCCCCAAACTTCTGAACCATCGTCTGCTGTAATGTGAGCAGTCCATATAAACGCTCTCTCGCTTTGAATTTTGCTGTATCATCCACCACATTCTGAATTGACATATCAAACCCCCCTTCCGAAAAAATACGCTTATAGCTACCATATATTATATCAGGAACATCAAAAAAAGTCGAATATATCTTTACAAATACAGAAAATCAGTGGTAGAATGGTTCTGTATTTATTAGGAGGGCTAATAATGGATATTAATTATGAACTATATAAAGTTTTTTATCATGTGGCTGTGACCTTAAGCTTCTCGGAAGCCTCCAAGCAGCTTTTCATCTCCCAGTCAGCGGTCAGCCAATCCATCAAGGTGCTGGAAAAGAAGCTGAACCAGACGCTTTTCATCCGCAGCACCAAGCGGGTGCAGCTTACGCCGGAGGGAGAGATTCTTTTAAAGCATGTGGAACCGGCCATGAATCTGATCCGGAAAGGGGAAAACCAGCTTCTGGAGGCCAACACCTTAAACGGCGGCCAGCTCCGCATCGGAGCCAGCGACACCATCTGCCGGTATTACCTGGTAAACTATCTGAAGGAATTTCACCTGCGCTACCCCAACGTGCACATCAAGGTAACCAATCAGACCTCCATCGAATGCGCCCGTCTTTTAGAAAACGGCCAGGTGGATTTTATCATAACCAATTATCCCAACTCCGGGCTTTCCAACACCCAGAATGTGCGGATGATTTATGAATTTCACGATGTGTTTGTGGCGGACCGCTCCCATTTTCCACTGGAGGGAAAGGTGCTGAGCCTGCAGGATCTGCAGAGCTACCCCATCCTGATGCTGGACCGGAAAAGCACCACCAGCGAATTTCTGCACCGGATGTTCCAGCGAAGCCAGCTTGACCTGGTGCCGGAGATTGAATTAAGCAGCAACGACCTGTTGATCGACCTGGCCAGAATCGGCCTGGGCATCGCCTTTGTTCCGGACTTCTGCATCCCCAAAAATGAGCCCCAGCTTTATGTGCTGGAGCTGGAGGAAAAGCTTCCTGCCAGACAGATGGTGGTGGCTTACAATGAAAACCTTCCCATCTCCCAGGCAGCGAAGCAGTTTATGGATATGTTATGATTTGGCCCTGGGACGCAGCCTGACATGAGGAAGAAGCAAAGGAGGGGGTCCGCCCCTTCCAGAATGCCTCCACCTCCCGGCCGACGGTCTGAAGAGTCACCGGGCGGCAGTCATTCCATTCCCTTGGGAACAGCGCCTGATAATCCGGCTTTAAGAAGCGGTCATCCAGCAATGCGATTACCCCTTCGTCCTTCACGGTCCGAATCACTCTTCCGGCGCTCTGCATCACCTTATTCATGCCGGGATATTGATAGGCATAGGCAAAGCCCGGCTTCTGATGCCGGTCAAAATAATCTTTCAGAATATCCTGCTCCGGGCAGACCATGGGAAGTCCGGTGCCGATGATGATTGCTCCAATCAGACTTTCTTCTTTTAAATCAATTCCCTCTGAAAAGATTCCGCCCATCACGCAGAGGGCCACCAGGCTTTTTTCCGCCGCCTTCTCCGCCGTCTGCATTTCTCCTGTCTGCATCTCCGTCATCTGCATTTCCGCCGCCTGCGTTTCTTCCGTCTGCCCCTTCACCTCAAATTCTGCCAGAAACGCTTCCCGCGCCGCCTCATCCATCCGGCTTTCCTGGATCAGCAGGCGAAACGGCTCCTGCGTCCCCGATTCCAAACATTCTTTCGTCTCTTGTTCCAAACCTTCCCTCAGCTTCTGCTCCGGACCTTCCTCCAACACCGCCGCCAGCTCTCCCAGATACTGATAGGACGGGCAAAACACCATATAATTT
>JAUNPZ010000157.1:2750-5450 GCA_030536455.1 Lachnospiraceae bacterium
CACCGCCGCCAGCTCTCCCAGATACTGATAGGACGGGCAAAACACCATATAATTTCCCCGTCTGCCCTTCACAATCTCCCGGATGTAGGAAGCCGCCTTCTCATATTCCCTGCGGTTCCTTCTGGTGTAGCGGCTGCTCACATCCGATGCCGCCAGAAGAAGACGCTTTTCCTGCCGGAAGGGCGATTCGGCGTAGATGGCATAGCCTTCCGGCTCGCCGCTTAAAAGTTCTTTATAATAAGGCATCGGAAGCAGCGTCGCGGAAAACAGGATGGTGCTGATGCCCTGGTCCATGCAGGCCCTTAAGGGGCCGGCCGGATTGATGCAGAACAGCCGGACCTGAAAGCTTCCGTCTCCCATCATCTGGCTGTAAATCTGGTAGCCGTCATCCATCTGCTCAAATACATGGATAAAATCCCGCGCCTGAAAATAAAAATCAAGCAGAAGGTCGCGGTCGGGAAATTCCGGGAACTCCTCCATAAAAACCTCCAGCTCCGCAAACATCTCCATCACCTTCAGCGCCAGGTGGTTCACCTCCTCCAGCACCTGAAATCTTTCACAATCCCGCTTCAATTCCAGCATGCTTTTATTGCAGCTCTCTAAAAGCCTTGCAAGCTTTGGCGAACGCTCCTTCACCAGCCGCTTTGCCAGCAGCACCTCCTCCTTCACCAGGCAGGCGCTGTACATCTCCCTGGCCCTGGAAACCAGATTGTGGGCCTCGTCCACCAAAAACAGGTACGCGCCCTGACTGCCCTCCGCAAAATACCGTTTCAGGCGCACATTCGGGTCAAATACATAATTATAATCACAGATAATCCCATCTACCCAGTTGCTGATATCCAGGCAGAATTCAAAAGGGCAGACCTGATACCGGCCGGCATATTCGATGATTTTTTCCCTGGTGATGGAAAACTGTTCATGTATGATGTCAAAAACCGCATCATTTACCCGGTCATAATGTCCCTTCGCATATGGACAGGCATCCGGATTGCACTCCGGTGTATCCAATATGCACAGCTTCTCCTTGGCGGTTATGGTGACGGAAGAAAAATACAGACCGTTTCCCCTTAAAATCTCCAGCGCCTCCTCCGCCACCCGCCTGGTGACGGTCTTCGCCGTCAGGTAAAACAACTTGTCTCCGTGTCCCTCTCCCATCGCCTTCAGAGACGGAAATACGGTTGACAGGGTTTTTCCGATTCCGGTGGGCGCCTGAATATAGAGGTTCCGGCTCCGGACGATGGTGCGGTATACGTCCACCGCCAGCTCCTTCTGCCCCTTCCGGTAAGGATAAGGAAATTCCAGCGCCTTTAACGACTCCTGGCGGCGCAGATGATGGCGGTACTGGTACTCGGCCCATTTTAAATACTCATGAACCAGCCCCAGAAACCATTCCTTCAGCTCCTCAAAGGACTTCTCCTGCTGAAACCGCTTGATTTCCTCCGTCTCAATATTACAATAGGTAAGCTGGAGGCCGATGGAAGGCAGCTCCTTTTCCAGACACCAGAAATAACCGTAGCACATGGCCTGGGCCATATGCACCGGAACCGGCTCCTCCAGCCGGGAAAGGTCCATATAGATGCATTTTATCTCATCAATCCAGCTTCCGCCCGGCTCCGTGATCACCCCGTCCGCCCGGCCTTCCACAAGAATCTGGTACTGCTCCTCCTCCACCACATGGCGCATCGTCACCTCGGCCTGGTAGGAGGCGCCCATCCGCCGCTGGATTTTCCGGTGGAGGCGGCTTCCCTCCTGCATGGCCTCCTTCTTGGCCCCGGCCGTTCTCCGGTTATCGATGTCCCCGGAGCTTAAGACGAATTCCACCAGGTCCCGGACGGAAATGCGAATCTGGTAACGGTCCTTTGCAAGTTGATTTTCCATGGATTCTGCCTCCCCGATACAAAAGTGATACAGAAAAAGCCCTGAATCCAGGGCTTTTTCGATATAAAACCATTATACTGAGCGAACGATTGTTTGTCAAGCTTTACAGATTTTCTCCATTGGATGCAATCACCTGCTGATACCACCCGAAGGATTTCTTCTTTCTCCGTTCCAGTGTGCCATTTCCCTCATTGTCCTTGTCCACATAGATAAAGCCATACCGCTTCTTCATCTCTCCGGTTGTAAAAGAAACACAGTCGATGCAGCCCCAGGGCGTATAGCCCATCAAGTCCACGCCGTCAATCAGCACCGCCTTCTTCATCGCTTCGATGTGGGCGCGCAGATAGGCAATCCGGTAATCATCCTGTATGCTTCCGTCCTCTTCTATCTGGTCAATGGCGCCGAATCCGTTCTCCACGATAAACAGCGGCTTCTGATAGCGCTCATAAAGGAGGTTCAGCGCATACCGGAGCCCCACCGGGTCAATCTGCCAGCCCCAGTCGCTTTTCCGCACAAACGGATTGCTGACGCTTCCGGGATATCCGTCCAGGCCATTGCCCTCACAGACCACATCCGCCTTTACCACATTGGTCATGTAATAGCTGAAGCCTACATAATCCACCTTTCCTTCCTTCAGGATAGCGGCATCCCCTGCCTCCATCTGGATATGGAAGCCCTTCCGCTCCCACTCACGCAGGATGTAAGACGGATATTCGCCTCTCACATGTACATCGCCGAACAGATACCGGTCATGCATCGCCTCCACCGAATACATCATATCATCCGGATGGCAGGAATACGGATAAATCGGCACACAGGCAA
>JAUNPZ010000158.1 GCA_030536455.1 Lachnospiraceae bacterium
TCATTGTTGCTTTCCCACAAAAACGATGCTATGATACAGATAAAATTATACCTATGCCATACATTCAGAAGGAGATAAACGTCATGAAAAAACATATCGTATGTTTCGGAGACTCCAACACCCACGGCTACTGCGCCGCAGACAACGGACGCTTCGACGAAAACCAGCGCTGGACCTGCCTGCTGGAAAAGAAGCTGGGAGATGATTACAAGGTTCTGGAGGAGGGGCTTTCCGGACGCACCACCGTTTTCGATGACCCCATTACCGAGGGCTTATGCGGCCTGGATGTGATTACGCCATGCCTGATGAGCCACGAACCGGTTGACCTGCTGATCATCATGCTGGGGACCAATGACACCAAGGAACGCTTCGGCTGCACCGCCGCCCTGATCGGCCAGGGCTTAAAACGGCTGGCGGCAAAAGCCATCGCAACCACCGACTGCTGGAAGGATCAAAAGCCGAATATCCTGATTGTCACCCCAAAGAATATCGGGAAGGAATACGAGAATACAGACGTAGGCCCGGTGATGGGAAAGGGCTGCGCCGCGATTTCCCAAGGCCTTGCAAAGGAATTCAAGCTGGCCGCGGAAGCGCTTGACTGCCATTATCTGGATGCCAATACCGTCGTGTCGGAGAATAATCATATTGATTTTATGCATCTGACTGAGGAAGGCCACCGGCAGCTCGCCGAAGCACTGGCCGAAATCGTACCAACGCTTCTGTAACATGTGCGCCGTCGGGCGAACATAAAAATAGCGGCTGTTCCTGTACTGCACAGGCTTAGCCGCCATTTTTATGCTCTTTAACACAGCTTCTCCGTTACCGAAGAACTGGTCTTTTCATTATTCCGGCTGCACTGCTCGAAATACCGCCGGTAATATTCTGTGTAAATCAAATCCACCAGGAAAAGCTGGCTGATTTCCGCCGAAGTGGAGCCGCCCTGAAGCGGTCCCTCATTGGCTCCGGAAAGAAGTGTGATATCCGAATAGCTGCTCAGCGGGGATTTCACAAACCGGGTCACACAGATAATCTTTGCCCCGGCCCGCTTCGCCACCTTGGCCACATGGATGGTGTCCTTGGTCGCTCCGGAATAGGAAAACAGCACCGCCACATCCTCTCCCGACATGGTAGCCGCCGCCATGGACTGCATATGGCTGTCCTGGATGCAGAACACCTTATTCTCAATTCTCAGAAACTTATTCATCGCCTTCATGGCAGTCAGCATGCTGGCTCCCACTCCGAAGAAAAAGATACGTCTGGACTCGTGCAGCATGGTAATCGCCCGGTCCATATCCTCCTCCCGGATCAGAGAATACGTCTCTGACAATGCATTAATATTCGTACTCAGAACCTTCTTTGCCAGCTCCGAGAAAGAATCGTCCATGGAAATGTTATTTCCGGTGAACTGTATCACTTCTTCCTGGCCTTCACTGATTCCCAAAGAAAGCATCATCTTAAACTCCTGATAGCCCTTTAAGTCCATGGTTTTGCAGAAGCGGAATACACTGGTATCTCCTACATCGCACGCCTCCGCCAGATCGGTAATGGACATAAAAAGAACATCCTTCGGGTTTGCCAGTACGTAATCTGCCACTTTTTTTTCTGCTTTTGTAAGCTGGTTATATGCGGACTTGATTCGTGTAATAAAATCTCCCTGCATACATCTCCCCCTCAATCTCTCTGTTTTTCACAAGAACTTCAAGGCATTTTTTCCTCTTCCAATGCCCTTCGAACTGTAATGATTCCTTTATACTTTAACGTTTTTTGGAGGTATTGTCCAGTATATTCCTGACAATTTCGACTAAAAATCCCATACGCAGGCTATTTTCTCTTTTCCAGCGCCTGACTGCCCAGATAGGCCGCGCCCAGCAGTCCCGCCTGGTTGCCCAGAACCGCCTGGCAGAGACGGACACCGCGGAAGCTGGACATAATCCGTTCCTGCGTTTTCTCCTGTACCCGCTTTAAAATGTACTCCTGCGCCATCACGCCGCCGCCCAGAACGATACACGATGGATTAAAAATATGGATGAGCGTCACCAGGCCATGCACGATCTCGTCAATCCAGCAATCAACCACCTGCTGCACCGCAGGCTCTCCGATTCGCTCAAATATCTTTCTTCCATTGGTTAAGGATGGATCCCATTCCTTCGCCCGCGCTACCAGCGCCGTGGTAGACGCATATTTTTCATAGCAGCCGCTGAACGGGTCCCCGTCCCTGCGGTCCTCCGGATGAAGCAGGATGGCGCCGAACTCTCCGGCCGAAAAGCAGGCTCCACGGTAAATCTCTTTCCCGATTACCACGGCTCCGCCCACTCCGGTTCCGTAGGTAATGCACAGGAAATCCTCCGCATCCTTTCCGGCTCCGAACCGTCCCTCTCCGATGGCGGCGGCATTCACATCATTCTCCACCGCAACCGGAACATGAAATTCCTGCTCCAGAATCTCCCGCACCTTCATGCCGGTGTAGCCCGGAATATTTTCATTGGCATAGCGGATAAAGCCGTCCTCGGAATTTACCTGTCCGGCCGTACTGATTCCGATGGCATCGAATCCACGGTAGCCGTGAAGGATTTCCTTCGCCCGCTCCATCACATAGGCGCCGCCGTTTCTGGCATTGGTGTCATGCTCCCGGACCTCCTCCGCCATGCCGCCGGTCCAGATTCCGGACTTAATCGAAGTTCCTCCGATATCTAATGCTGCAATCTTCACTGCAAACCTCCTGACTTAGCGGTTATGAATGGCATTCATAAAACGGGTTGCGATTTCTAACGGACGGGTAATGGCTCCGCCCACCACGATTGCATGTGCGCCGGCCTCCAGAACCTTTACCGCCTGGTCCGGATAATGAATCTTTCCTTCCCCGATAACCGGAATATCTACCGTCTCGGCAAGGCGGCGCACCAGCTCATAGTCCGGCTGGTCCAGCTTCGGCGTATAGTCGGTATAGCCGCTCATGGTGGTTCCCACGATATCCACGCCCAGCTTCCATGCGTTCACGCCCTCTTCATAATTGGAAATGTCCGCCATCAGGATTTCATCCGGATATTTTTCTCGTACCTCCGTGATGAATTCGCTGACCGTCTTCCCATCTCCCCGCTTGCGGAGGGTGCAGTCCAGCGCAATCACATCACTGCCCGCCGCCACAAGCTCGTCTACTTCCTTCATGGTCGGTGTGATGTAGCTGTCAAAACCCGGATACTGGATTTTCACCAGACCGATAACCGGAAGTCCGGTCTCCTCCTTGATTGCAATTACGTCACGGATACTGCTGGTGCGGATTGCCGGCGTTCCCGCCATCTTTCCGGCTCTTGCCATCAGATACATCACCGACTTCTCCTCCACATACAGCGGCTCCCCCGGAAGTGCCTGACATGAGACGATCATCTGTCCCTTTATCCGCTCAAAAAGTTCCTGTTTGTTCATTTTAACCCCTCCTGCTTCCTTTTGCATAAAATTAACGTTCAAGAATATTTACTTCTGGTTCTAATATATCATAAGAAAAAAATTTTTTCAACGTCCGTGACTTAAAAAGTTTTTTTCTTTTTGTTCGTCGTAAGAAATTCTTCACATAATTTTCAAAATTCGCCGGTCAGAGTGTGGTATAATTCATTCCATAATATCCGGATGCCGTCCCGGCTGATGCCAAAGCAATGGATTTGCCCTGACGGTTCACCGATTGAAACCAAAACGCAGGAATCTGCCGGATGATTCACCGACCGAAACCAAAACACAAAAATCTGCCGGATGATTCACCGGCTGTGGCCAAAATATAGGAGTATACTTAGATGAAATTACAGAATATATGGAAAAATCTTTTGGGCGGCGCTGCTGCCCTTTCCCTGCTGACGGCAGGCGCACTGCCCGCTTTTGCAGCCCAGGCCGGTCCGCAGCCTGTACATTTTCCGGCTTCCGGAAGTGTACAGCCGCTGTCCTTCGGTCCCGGATTCCAGAATCTTTCTCCGGGCGATGAGTATGCGACCTACCAATGGGGATTAAAAAATGACGGCGAGCTGAAGCTCGTCCAGATGACGGCTTCCTTCCGTTCTCTGGATTCCGTATACGGCGGCCGGAGAGGGCCGTCCTCCACCATCTCCCTCCCGGACCTGGAACCGGGCATGATTGCCTATGAGAAGCATGTCATTCAGGCCGTTTCCGGTATGGATATTAACATTCTTCCGGCATGGAAGCAATATGAGAATGACGCAGAAAAAGAAAAACGTCCGGTTGTGGTTGCCGTCATCGATACCGGAATCGACTACACCCACCCGGAGCTTCAGGATGCCATCTGGACCAATCCCGGCGAGATTCCGGGCGACGGCATTGATAATGATGGAAATGGTTATGTGGATGACATCCATGGCTGGAATTTTTATACCAAAAGCCCGACCCTTTACAGTGGAACCGAGGACAGCCACGGAACTCACACTGCCGGCATCATCGCTGCCTCCAGAGGGAACGGCGGCGTCACCGGAATTACAGACAACCGCTATGTCAAGCTGATGTCCGTCAAGGCCCTCGGCGGCCCCTTCGGCTCCGGCTCCCCGGATTCCGTGGTTCAGGCCATCCGGTATGCGGAGGCCAATGGAGCCTCCATCTGCAACCTGAGTCTCGGCACCTCCGCCTATAATGAAAAGCTGGCCGAAACCATCCGAGATTCCAACATGCTTTTCATCGTTGCCTGCGGCAACGGAGATGCCAAAGGTCAGGGCTACGATACCGATGGAAGTCCCATCTACCCGGCTTCCCTCCCGTATGACAATATCATCTCCGTGTCCAGCCTCCTGTTTGACGGAAGTCTGGATGTCAGTTCCAACTACGGAGCCGGTTCCGTTGACCTGGCCGCTCCCGGCTCCTTCATTCTGAGTACTGCGCCAGGCGGAAATTACGCTTTTATGAGCGGCACCTCCATGGCTGCACCTATGGTAACCGGAGCCGCCGCATTCCTCTATTCCTGCCGGACCGACCTGACGCTGGACGGAGTCAAGCATGCCCTGCTCGCTTCCGCCCGTCCGCTGGAAAGCCTGGCAGGAAAAAGCCTGTCCGGCGGAATACTGGATGTTTACGCCGCATTAAATTACGAAACACCGCAGATGCCGTGACAGTTCCGCTTCGCAGGAATTCATGCAATTCCTGCGAAGTATTTTAAATTGAACGGCTGTTTTTTTCACAATAAAATGGTATAAAAAAAGCACCTGAACTTTCATTCAAGTGCTCTCTGGCAATTATGCCGGCGACCGGAATCGAACCGGTACGGGAGGTAAGTCCCGCAGGATTTTAAGTCCTGTGCGTCTGCCAGTTCCGCCACGCCGGCTGGCATTGCAGTTTCCTGCAAATGGGGCCTACAGGGCTCGAACCTGTGACCCTCTGCTTGTAAGGCAGATGC
>JAUNPZ010000159.1 GCA_030536455.1 Lachnospiraceae bacterium
GCGCCTTTGCCGCAGATATCATAGATTCCAAAATATTCTCCCGACTTTTCCGCCGGAATGATCTTGGCAAAATAGGACCGGGACAGCGCCTGAATGGCCCCCTGGAACATGCCCACCAACACCGCCAGCAGCCAGAATTCCCACTGCCTGTCAAGCTGGATGGCAAAGAGAGCAATGGCCGTATAGGCCCCAATGCACACCTGAATCAGCTTCTCCGATTCGAACTGTTTGGACAGCTTCGAGAAAATCAGGGCACATGGAAAGGCCACCAGCTGAGTCACCAGAAGCGCCAGCAGAAGTCCCTGCGAATCCAGTCCCAGCGCGCTTCCGTATGCCGTAGCCATCTCGATGATGGTATAGACTCCGTCGATAAAGAAGAAAAAGGATATCAGATACAGGAACACCTTTCTCTCTTTTTTGATGCTTTGAAAGGTACGGAACAGCCGGGCAAAGCTGTCCGCAAACAGCCTTTTTTCCGCTTCCATGCAGTGCGTCTGCTGATAGTTTTTCAGCAGCGGCAGCGTCATCAGCACCCACCAGCCCGCATTTAAAAGGAAGGCCAGCAGCATGGCCGTTTTCATGGAGATTCCGATGGCCTCATACATCAGAACCAGCGCCAGGGATAGGACAAAGGGAACGCAGCTTCCCAGGTATCCCCAGGCATAGCCGTGGGAGGACACCGTATCCATCCGCTCCTGCGTGGTCACATCCACCAGCATGGAATCATAAAAAATCAGGCTGGAATTATATCCCACCTTGGCAGCCACAAATACAATCAGAAACACCAGCCAGGAATCGGGAACCGACAAGGCCGCGCAGCCGGCAGCGCCTACAGCCATGCTGATGGCAAACAGCTTCTTTTTCCGGTTCCGTCCATCTGCCGCCGCTCCCAGCACCGGACCGATCAGCGCCACCAGAATGGTGGCCGCTGAGGCCGCATAGCCCCAGTAGGCCAGATAATCCACCTCGGAGATTCCGGCATTTCCCGCCAGATAATTAAAATAAATAGGAATGATTGTCGTTACCAGCAGAATAAATGCAGAATTTCCCACATCGTAAAGAATCCAGTCTTTTTCCAGTTTTGTCAGTGTCAGCTTTTCCATACGTTCTCCCTGTTCTTGTTTTTTTCATGATTTGATTGCTTCACCGGTTTGAAATCATGCTGCGATATCTTCCTCTATTTTATTTTCTTTTTCTTCATCTGTCAAATACTCTTGCTGATCTTTCCAATTTTTTCATCTTTACAGTTCCAGCCGAAGCCATTTCCCGTTTTTTGATTTTCAGTTTTTAATTTTCAGGATTTATCGTAAAAGCTCCGCCACCTGCGGGAACACCGCCACGCTGCGCTTTAAAATCCCCTTCATATAGGCAATGAGTATCCCATAATTGGTTATGGGCACCTTCTGGTCCCCGGCGCAGCCTAAGCGGTATTTCATCTCCCGCTCATTTAACATGCAGCCGCCGCAGTGGACGATCAGCTTGTAGGGGCTTAAATCATCGGGGAATTCCGTGCCGGAGGTAAAATGGAACTCCGGCTCCTTTCCCGTATATTCCCGTATCCAGCCCGGCAGCTTCACCGTTCCGATGTCATTGCACTGGCGGTGGTGGGTGCAGCCCTCACTGATCAGGATCTTGTCTCCGTCCTGCAGATGATCCAGTGCCGTCACGCCCTTTACCACCGTTTCCAGGTTTCCCTTATACCGGGCAAACAGGATGGAAAAGGAAGTCAGCGGGATATCCTCCGGCGTTTCTGCGGAAACCTTTCCGAATACCTGGCTGTCCGTGATGACCAGACTTGGCTTCTTTCCCAGATTCTTCAGGGTTTCCGAAAAGCTGGTATCCTGTGCCACCACCGCCGTGGCATTGGCATCCAGAATGTCCCGGATGGTCTGCTGCTGGGGCAGGATCAGCCTGCCCTTCGGCGCAGCCTTGTCAATGGGAACCACCAGAAGCACAAAATCCGACGGTGCAATCAGGTCGCTGACAATCCGGGCCTTTGTCTCCTCCGGCTTTGCAAGCAGGGCCAAACGTTCCTTCAGCTCACGGATGCCGGCGCCGGTTTCTGCGCTGACCCAGAGCCGCTCTGTATCTTTTGGGTCATGGATTGGCTCCTCCCCAGATAATAAATCTGCTTTATTAAACACCAGGATACAGGGAATCTGTTTCTTCCGGATCTGCTCTAAGAGCCTCCAATCCTCGGACGCCATCCCGGCCGTCCCATCCACTATCAGCACCGCCGCATCCGTCTTATTTAATACCTGATAACTCTTTTTTACCCGCAGCGCACCCAGCTCTCCCTCATCATCGATGCCCGGCGTATCCATCATCACCACCGGGCCTAATGGAAGCAGCTCCATCGACTTATAAACCGGATCGGTGGTGGTTCCCTTTACCTCGGAAACCACCGCCAGATTCTGCCCGGTCACTGCATTCATCACACTGGATTTTCCTGCATTCCGTCTGCCGAAAAAACCGATATGTACCCGCTCGGAAGCAGGCGTCTGATTCAGTCCCATATCAAAATCCCCTTTTCTTTCCCCATTTTTTCCCGGTTCTTTCCGCCGGAATCCGGCGCCCGGTTTTGATTTAGAACCGGAAATCCCGGTTTCCCTTCTCGATTTCCTCCAGACGCTCCAGCACGATTTCCCGCACCTTTTCCTTCGGGATACTTCCGATTTCCCGCTCAATCAGCTTAAGTCCCTTCTCCCTGGTGTCCTCGGAGGCATAATCCATCAGGTACTCCTTTAACGTCATCAGCGCATTGGGCAGACAGCAGTTCTGGATCTGCCCGGACTTGCACAGAGACATAAAACGGTCCCCGGTCCGGCCCTCCCGGTAGCAGGCGGTGCAGAAGCTTGGGATGTAATCCATGCCAATCAGCCAGTTCACCACCTGGTCCAGGGTACGTTTGTCGCTGACGTCAAACTGCTCGGAGCACTCCTCCTCCGGTTCCGGCTCGGCGTATCCGCCTACGCTGGTTTTGGAGCCGCCGGAAATCTGGGAGATGCCGAGATGAAGCACCCGCTCCCTGCATTTCTGGCTTTCTCTGGTGGACACGATCATGCCCGTATACGGCACGGAAATCCGGATGCAGGCCACGATTTTCGCAAAGGTGTCATCATCGATTCCATTGTCGAATACGTCCGGGTCGATATCATCGGCACGGCGGATTCTCGGCACGCTGATGGTGTGAGGACCCACTCCGTAAACGGCCTCCAGATGCTCTGCGTGCATCAGAAGTCCGGCAAATTCATAGCGGTACAGCTCCAGTCCGAAGAGTACGCCGCAGCCCACATCATCGATGCCGCCCTCCATGGCGCGGTCCATGGCCTCGGTGTGGTAATTATAATCGTGCTTTGGTCCCGTCGGGTGAAGCTTTAAGTAGCTCTCCTTATGGTAGGTCTCCTGGAACAGGATGTAGGTTCCGATTCCGGCCTCCTTTAATTTCCGGTAATTTTCTACGGTAGTTGCCGCGATGTTTACGTTCACGCGGCGGATGGCTCCGTTCTTATGCTTGATGCTGTAAATGGTCTGAATGCTTTCCAGCACATAGTCGATGGGGCAGTTTACCGGGTCCTCGCCGGTCTCCAATGCCAGCCGCTTATGCCCCATATCCTGAAGGGCAATCACTTCTTTGCGGATTTCCTCCTGCGTCAGCTTCTTTCTCGGAATGTGCTTGTTTTTCGCATGGAACGGACAGTATACGCAGCCGTTGACACAGTAATTCGACAGGTACAGCGGGGCGAACATAACAATCCGGTTGCCGTAAAAATCCTTCTTGATCTGCTCCGCCAGCGCATAAATTTCCTGATTCTTGTCCTCTAAATCGCAGTCTAACAGCACCGCTGCTTCCCGGTGGCTTAAGCCCTTTCTCTGTCTTGCCTTCTCTAAAATCCGGTCAATCAGCTCCCGGTTGTGCTTGTTTTCTTCGGCATAACGAAGCGTTTCCAGCACCTCTTCATGGTTGATAAATTCATCTGCGCACTTTGATTTTGGATCGTAAATCATGTTTTTCTTCCTTTCTACCTCAGGTCAGAAACCGGTTCCGCTGCTTTCACGAAAATCCGGTGCTTTCCTTTCAGGGGAGACGCCTTCGGCGTTTCTCATTTTCTTTCTTTTTGATAAGATATATGGTCTCCACGGTCAATTACCACCTGGTATCCGATTGCCGCCATGGAGGCTTTTAAATCCTCCAGGCACTCGGCAGCTTCCTTTCCCGTGCAGATTTTGTTGTCATACAGCAGGTACTTCTCCCGGACGTTCTCCGGGGAAAGGTTGGGCATCACCACATTGGCACCTGCCAGGATTCCGGCTTCTCTTCCGCCTGGAGCGATGGTTCCCAGGGCCGTCGTAGCCGGAAGGAGAACCTGGGGAAGCAGAAGCCGCACCAGGCTTAATAAGTATAAGGTCTGCTCCAGAGTGCCTGCCGCCTGCTCCCGAAACGGCGTGTCGTGGTGGGGGATAAAGGGTCCGATTCCCACCATCTCCGGCTGAAGCTCCTCTAAAAACTGCATATCATCAATCAGGGTTTCCGTAGTCTGTCCCGGAGAGCCGACCATAAATCCGGCCCCGGTCTGAAACCCCAGGCGCTTTAACTCTCTTAAGCATGTTATCCGGTTCTCCAGCGTTAATTCCGGCGGATGAAGCTGACGGTAATGGTCCGCATCTGCCGTCTCATGGCGCAGCAGATACCGGTCAGCTCCGGCCTCCCGGAAGGCCGCATAGCTTTCTTTTTTCTTTTCCCCGATTGACAGGGTTACCGCACATTCCGGGAATTCCTCCCGGATTTTTTGAACGATAGAAACAATCCGTTCATCGGTAAAATACGAGTCCTCGCCGCCCTGAAGAACAAAGGTGCGAAACCCCAATGCATACCCTGCCCGGCAGCAGCTTAAGATTTCCCCCTCCGTCAGACGGTACCGGCAGACCTTCCGGTTGCTTCTGCGGATACCGCAGTAATAGCAGTCATTCCGGCAGTAATTTGTAAATTCAATCAAGCCCCGGACAAACACCTTCTTCCCGTATATCCGGTCCCGCAGCACGCCGGCCCTTCGCGCCAGGTCAGCCGCCCGCGGCTGACTGTATCCGTCTATCAGCGTCCTCCACTGCTCCCGGTCCAGGCGTTCTCCCTGCTCCAGCTTCCGGACGCAGGCTTCATAACACATCGGCTCCGTTGTTTTCTTCTCCATGCTAAACTCCCGCCTTCGAATACAATGCCTTGGAGCTGACTCCCGGCAGTCTTCCCAGCTTTCCGGACAGCGCGCTGATGGCATCCATCGGCGCATCCACCACAATGCTGATGATGTTGACCTGCTTCTTCTCATAGGGGATTCCCATCCGGCCGATGATATACTGCCCGTACTGGTGAAGCAGCCC
>JAUNPZ010000160.1 GCA_030536455.1 Lachnospiraceae bacterium
GAGATTGTTTAAATGGAGTGGTCTATCTGACGAAGGAGCAGCAGCAACAGGTATGCGGATGGATTCGAGGCTTTCTTCAGGAGAACCGGCTGCCGAAAGAGGATGCCAGTCCCTATGAATTCTCGATCATCTACTGTGAGGCGAAGTCAAAATGAGCTGGAAGGACAAGGTGCTGGTATTCTTCAGCAATTTCTCCCTGGGGATGATTGTGCCGATTTTCAGTCTGGTTCTCTGCAGCCATGGCTGTTCGGCGCAGAGCGTGGGGACGGCCATGCTGTTTTTTGGACTGACGGTGATGCTGGTGGAGATTCCCTCGGGAATTTTTGCGGATTTATATGGGCGAAAATTTTCATTTCTTTTGTCCTGCGTACTGGGAAGTGTGTGGGCGTTGATTTTACTGTGGGCAGACTCTTTTCCGGCGGCTGTGCTGGTACTGGTATTCCGCGGCCTGTCTGCGGCTTTTTCATCCGGCAGTCTGGATGCGCTTGTGGTGGACAAGGTGCTGAAAGAGAAGGGAAGCCGGGGGCTGGAGGAGGCAGTGGCCTCCCTTCAGATGTTCCAGTGCATCGGGATTGCGGGCGGTTCCCTGACGGCAGGATGGATTCCCTATTCAGAAGGGTATTCGGTGCATCTGCTGGTGCTGGCGGCATTTTATCTGCTGACTGCACTTCTGGGGCTTTCCCTGCCTTCGGAAAGGAAGGGATGTGAGAGCAGGCAGGGCTGCGCAGGGGAAGAACGGGCGAAGGCGGAGAAAAGCGCTTCCGGTTCCGGGCGTATTTCCCTGCGGGGGCATCTGCGCGTCATGAGACGTCTGTTTGCCGACCGTCCGGCAATCCGGTCGGTGGTGCATTGTATGGTGCTGGCTGCCACGGTGCAGTTCGTGCTGGAGATTTACTGGCAGCCCAGGCTGGCGGAAATCATCGGAGCGGGCCGTCAGGCCGTGTTCGGCATCCTTGGGGCAGCCGCCTATCTAGCAACAACCTTTGGATGCTTTCTGATGGGAAAAGCGAAGCCGGAGAGCGGGAAATCACGCTGGGGGATGTATCTGTCCCTGTGCCTGGGATTTGCCGGAATGACGGCGGCGCTGTCCCTGGCTGGCAGTCTTTTTGGATTTTCCTCCGGATATCTGGTGATTTATCTGCTCCTTGGGATGCTCTCGGTTTCCGAGCAGACCATCATAAACGGGGAGGTTCCGGGGCAGGTCCGGGCTTCCATGCTAAGCGTTTCCTCGTTTGCATCCCGGTCCGGCGGCATGCTGAGCAGCGCGGCAAGCTCGGCGCTGATGCTGGCGGGGGATATCGGTTTTGTGTGGAGAGTGACGGCCCTGGCGGCTGCGGGGGGACTTGGTCTGGTCATCATGCTCCGCAGTAAATCCGGATAGCGTCACGAAGAAAACGGGTGCAGCCTTTGCCAAAACGGTCATAATAGGCGGTAAATCGTTCGTCTGCCACATAGCTGTCGGCCAGCGCGCAGTGGGCTTCTTTAGAGTACATGCCCTCTTTCCAGTAGATGCACAGCCATTCCCGGTGCATCTCACAGACCCTCTGCGCCAGATCGCCGGCGGGATTTCCCAGTTCGAATGCTTCTTTCAAGGTTTGATTGATTTGCTCGCTTAATCTTTCTGCATACTGCCATTGCTCCTTCGACATGCCTTTTATCTTCTGGTTGGAAGCGTCTACAGCATCGCTGCCGTAGGTACTTCGGATTTCGGCACCGTAGGCGGCTTCATTGTTTTCGATCAGGTTCTGCTTGAATCCTTCAAATTTTTCTTTATCTTTCATCTGTTCTTCTCCTTTTAATGTAATTTCCACCATGTTGGATATCACCTCCTGAACACAGGATAAAGCATGACGCGGCGGGAATATCAAGGGTTTTTAGACCGATTCTTTTTGAAGTTCCTTCAACTTCTGCATAAATTTCTCCGCAGCTTTGGAGAGTATCTGATACTTTTTCCATATAATATGCAGTTCGGCCTCCACCTTCGGAGTGAGGGGACGAAAGCAAAGATTCTTGTTTCCGGTAATAGTTATGATTTTGTCAAGACCGATGGCATAGCCCAGCCCTTCATCTACCAGTAAGGAAGCATTGAAAAGCAGGTTATAGGTGGCAGCGATGTTTAACTTTGATAAATCCTGTTTCAGCCATGCGGTAAGTTCGGTGTCATGGCTTTTCTGGTGTGAAATAATCAATGGTTTATCCCACAAATCTTCCGGGGATATGGATTCCTTTTCGGCAAGTTCACAGTCGCTGCACATCAGTACACCCCAGGTATCCTTTACCGGCATTTTCAGAGCGTTGTATTTGGAGAAATCTACATTCCCAAATACGATGCCGAAGTCAATCAGTCCTTTTTCTAATTGCTCCATAACAAATTCTGCATTTCCGCTGGAAATATGATAGTGGATTCCCGGATATGTGTTCTGCAGCTCTTTTGCAGCCTTTGCAAGCAGTCTGAACGCATCGGTTTCTCCCGTTCCGATGTAAATATCCCCCATAATGATGCTGTCTGAGAGGGCAATTTCCTTCTCGGTTTTTTCAACGAGGTTAAGGATTTCCTCCGCCCGTTTTTTGAGAATCATACCTTCTTCTGTCAGGGTGATTTTCCGTGAGCCTTTTGTTCCGCGCAGGAAAAGCTGTTTTCCCAATTCTTCTTCCATGTGCCGAAGCTGTGTGGAGAGAGTCGGCTGTGAAAGATGGAGAGATTCCGCTGCTCTTAGGATGCTCTGTTCTCTGGCAACGGCCAGAAAATAATGTAATACACGAAGTTCCATGATGAAAAACCTCCTTCTTTATTCAGCATAACAGAAATAAGTATAGGCCTCAACTATATATATGTATTTAATATAAGTATTTGCTAATTTTGTGGTTGAAATTTATAATATGGTGAAAGACAGGAAAGCAGAAAAGAGGAAAGAAGCAATGAGACTGGAGGAAACCGTGCATTATGGTTCCAGGGAGGCTGTAATCCAGAATCTGGAGGATGCCGGATGTACGCCGGATATGATGGAATGTATCATGACTCATCTGGAGGAGGATGACATGGGAGAACTGCTGAAGCTGCTGGAACAGCACCGGAGCTGTCTCCTTCATATGGTACATGAGCGGGAGAAACAGATTGACTGTCTGGATTATCTGGTCTACCAGATTAAGAGGAATAAGAAAAAGAGGTAAAGTAATATTTGCACCAAAGTTTGCAGAGTTAAATGATGATGTACTATTTGGACAGGTGTGGAGCAGAGAGGAGAAACTGTCGTTAAGAGACCGTTCTCTTGTGACCGTAGTATGCTTAATGTCTCAGGGACTTGTGGACCGTTCTTTTCAATATCATTTGGTGAGTGCAAAGGAAAACGGAATCACACAGGAAGAAATAGCAGAAATTTTTACGCATGCGGCATTCTATGCAGGCTGGCCAAAAGCGTGGGCGGCATTCAACATGGCAAAAGAAGTTTGGAATGACAAATAAAAATCAAAGGAGAGGAAACGGATGAAATCAAGATTTGAAGGTTACAGTTTTGAATTAAATGAAAAAGTAACAAGAAAAAAGGTGGAATTTCATAATCGTTATGGCATTAAACTGGCAGGGGATTTATATATGCCAAAGAATGCAGAAGGGAAAATGGCTGCCATTGCAGTTGCGGGACCGTTTGGCGCTGTGAAAGAACAGGCTGCCGGATTATATGCAGACGAGATGGCGTCCAGAGGTTTTGTAACACTGGCATTTGACCCGTCTTTTATTGGCGAAAGCGGCGGAGCGGTAAGAAATGTGGCATCGCCAGATATCAATACAGAGGATTTTTCAGCGGCAGTCGATTTTCTGTCGGTGCAGGATTTTGTCGATTCTGAAAAGATTGGAACGATTGGTATCTGCGGTTTCGGAGGCATGGCAATTAATGCGGCAGCGATGGATACCAGAATCAAAGCGACAGCAGCGGTAACGATGTATGATATGACAAGAGTTAATGCAAAAGGATATTTTGATGCAGATGACAGCGCCGAGAAACGCTATGAAATGAAAAAAGCATTAAATGTGCAGCGGACAGCCGATTATAAGGCTGGAACTTACAAAAGAGCCGAAGGTGTTGCGAGTGAACTGCCGGAGGATGCGCCGTTTTTTGTGAAAGATTATTATGATTATTATAAAACGGAGAGGGGCTATACCGAGCGTTCTTTAAATTCCAATGAAGGATGGAATACAACCTCTGCTCTTTCCTTTATCAATATGCCTATTTTGCAGTATAGCGATGAAATCCGCAGCGCAGTGCTGCTGGTACATGGAGAAAAGGCACATTCCTGCTATTTTAGTAAGGATGCATTTGAAAAATTGACCGGAGATAACAAGGAACTCTTAATCATCCCGGATGCCGTTCATACCGATTTGTATGACCGGAAGAATATAATTCCTTTTGATAAGCTTCAGAAATTTTTTGTTCAGTATTTGAACAAGTGTTTATAATTAAGGAATAAAGGGAGGACGTAGAGCATGGGCAAAAAAGTATTCGTTATTACATCAAGTTTTCGGAAAGGCGGCAATTCGGATTCGTTAGCGGAAGCCTTTGCAAAAGGAGCAAGGGAGTCGGGAAATGAAGTGGAGGTAATCCGTCTCGCAGATAAAAAAATCGGGTTTTGTAAGGGGTGCCTTACATGTATCAGGACGCAAAAATGTGTGATAGACGATGACGCAGTAGAAATTGCGGAAAAGATGAAGGATGCGGATGTCATTGCATTTGCTACGCCGATTTATTATTACAGTGTGTGCGGACAGTTAAAAACCATGCTGGATCGGGCAAATGCACTGTATGCTTCGGAGTACAAATTCCGTGATATTTACCTGCTTGCGTCTGCGGCGGAAGAGGCAGAAGAAACCGTATCTGGCACACAGACAGCGATTCAGGGCTGGATTGACTGTTTTGAAAGAGCGAAGCTTGCAGGAACCGTTTTTGCCGGCGGCGTAAATGATAAAGGAGATATTGCGGGACATAAGGCCTTAGAAGAAGCTTATAAAGCAGGCAGAGAAATCCGATAGTGCGGAAATGTTGAGATTTAAATTTCAGGGAATATAGAAACAAAAAAACAAAAAAAAGTTCTGGCACGAGCGGCGCCGGAGCTTTTTTTGTTTCTAGGAAAGTGCGTCCTATGAAACAAAAAAGCTCCGCGAGGATCGCGCTGCGGCGGAACGGAATTATGTCGCTGATGCGACTCGCCGCAGGCGGAGAATCCTGCAAGGCAGGATTCTTTTTCATGGAAAATGGAATAAAAAACACTTGCAATATACCGGGCGGGGGTATATAATGAGCCTGTAACCCGGCAAGAATATAGACTATGGAATACGGAAC
>JAUNPZ010000161.1 GCA_030536455.1 Lachnospiraceae bacterium
GGCTGGAAAAAGCAGCAGGAAAATGGCAAAGGAGTGCATGTATGGCAGAAGGACAATACAAGAATCGGGAAGAGATGGTGTATGAAAGTTTAAAGCAGGACATCCTGGACCTGGAATTAAAGCCGGGACAGCTTTTGAAGGAAACGGAGTTATGTGAGCGGTTCGGTGTCTCCAGGACCCCGGTACGGGATGCGCTCCGGATGCTCCAGGAGCAGGGCTTCGTGCTGACCGTTCCATACAAGGGGATTTATGTTACGCTGTTAAGCTTAAGCAACATCAAGCAGATGATTTACATGCGGGTGGCGGTGGAAACCATGGTGCTTCGTGACTTCATGGAGGTGGCGACGCCGATGGTAATGGAGGATATCCGCTATCTGATCCGCAAGCAGCAGGCGGTGATTCAGGAACCGGATTTTAAACCGGAGCAGTTTTACCGTCTGGATGCCCAGATGCACAGCATCTGGTTTGAGGCAACCAGAAAGCAGAAGCTGTGGGATATCCTTCAGGCCCAGCAGCTCCATTACACCCGTTTCCGTATGCTGGATTTCGGAACCGAGACCGACTTTTCCCGCATTATCAAGGAACACGAGGAGATGTTTGAACTGATTGAGAAAAAGGACGCAGCCGGAGTGGAAGGCGCATTGAAGGAGCATCTGTATTTCAGTATGAAGCGGATGCGCCATCAGATTGATGTGGAGTACCGGGACTACTTCGAGGAAGAGGATGCGGACGGAAAGTTTGATATATAGCGGTCTGGCCGGCAGCGGGCCGGGAATTCTGTATATTAGAAGGTGTAAGAGTAAGGGGCGGCGTCTGAAAATGCCGCCTCTTCTGCCGCCTGAAAAATCAGCTTAGATAATTCCGCATGATCTTCAGCGCATTTTTCTCCAGGCGGCTGACCTGTGCCTGGGAGATGTGGATTTCTTCCGCCACTTCTGTCTGGGTTTTCCCTTCAAAAAAACGCATATCGATAATGTGACGCTCCCGTTCCGGGAGCTTTTTCATGGCCTCATTTAAGGAGATGTCCTCTACCCAGTTTTCCTCCAGATTCTTTTTGTCGCTGATCTGGTCCATGACGAAAAGCGGGTCTCCGCCGTCGGTGTAAACCGGTTCAAAGAGGCTGACAGGACTCTGGATGGCATCCAGGGCGTAGGTAACCTCTTCCTTCGTAACACCCACTTCTTCTGCAATTTCCATAATCGTAGGCTCTTTCATATTTTTCTTTGAGAGGGCTTCCTTTGCGTAAATGGCCTTGTAGGCGGTGTCCCGGATGGAGCGGGAGACGCGGATGCTGTTATTATCCCGGAGAAACCGCTTGATTTCCCCGCATATCATGGGAACGGCATAGGTGGAAAACCGCACTCCCTGGGTAATGTCGAAGTTGTCTACCGCCTTCATCAGTCCGATGCAGCCAATCTGGAACAGGTCATCTACATGCTCGCTGTTATTTGCGGTGAAACGCTGGATGACACTTAAGACCAGACGGAGATTCCCCTTGATGTACTGTTCTCTGGCTTCTTTATCGCCGTCTAAGATTCGTTTAAATAAAGCTTCCTTCTCCTCGTTGGTGAGAAGGGGAAGTTTTGCGGTATTGACCCCGCAGATTTCAACCTTGTATCCTGCCATGTCTGAACGTCCTCCATTCTTCGTGCTTTGCATCGATTGAAAATAAGTAACTGCTCAGCAGGTCTGAGCACTTGCTGCGCTGACCGTAAGAAAACAGTTAGAAAAAGAAAAGCTCATGGAGAATGATTTACGAAATAACAGAAGGTTATACTTCCAGATTTTGCAAGGCGGTCGGAAAGTCTGCACTTGCGAAAAAAACGGCATCGTGGTAAACTGGACGAAGAGTGGCGGGTGCATTTGGAATACCGGAATGCATGCTGCCTGTTCGGCGGCGGATTTTCAAAGAAAGAAGGGGTGGAAGTTGGGAATTTATCTGAACAGCAGGAAACCGAGCGGATTGTATAAAAGTGAATTAGCCAGACCTTTTTTTGTGGATAAAACCTTACTTTTGGAGGACCTTTTTCCTCTAATTGAAGAGGGGAATAATTTTATATGCATTACCAGGCCAAGGCGGTTTGGCAAGACCGTTATGGCCAATATGATTGCTTCTTATCTGGGAAAGGGAAAAGACAGCCGGGAAATTTTTGATGGATTGAATATTTCAAAAAGCAGATGTTATGAGAAGTATTTGAATCAGCAGGATTTGATTAGCATTTCATTTAATGAGGTGCCGAAAAACTGCAGTTCTTATCAGGAATATATTGGACGGATCCAGAAGATTCTGATGGATGATTTAAAGCGGCAGTATCCGGACTGCGATATCGATGATAGTGAAGCGGTATGGGATGTCTTAACTCGGATTTATGAATTGGAGGATGAGGTCCGGTTTACATTCGTGTTTGACGAGTGGGATTTTATCTTTCATCGGGATTTTGTCACAGAAAAAGATAAAAAGGATTATATTTCTTTTTTAAGTACGCTGTTAAAGGATAAGCCCTATGTGTCTTTGGTTTATATGACCGGAATTCTGCCGATTGCAAAATACTCCAGTGGCTCAGAACTGAATATGTTTGTGGAATATACGATGTCTACGCAGCAAAAGTATGGTGATTTTTTTGGCTTTACAGAAACAGAAGTGGATATGCTGTACCGCCGATATCTGGAATATACGAATGAACCAGCTATTTCCAGAGAAGATTTGCGAAGATGGTACGATGGCTACCATACACGGACCGGGGAACGTATGTATAATCCGCGTTCAGTAGTTGTGGCATTAACGAATAATCAGATTGGAAGCTACTGGACCAGTTCCGGACCATATGATGAGATATTTTATTATATCAGAAATAATGTGGATGAGGTGCGGGATGATATTGCGCTGATGACAGCGGGGGAAGCGGTTCCGGCTAATGTTCAGGAATATGCGGCAACCTCCACAAATCTGAGTACGCGGGATGAAATTCTGTCAGCAATGATTGTATATGGTTTTTTGACTTGTGAGAATGGCAGGGTCAGTATTCCGAATAAAGAATTGATGGATAAATTTGTATATATGCTTCAGAAAGACAGCACAGATAAAAAGCATGAATGTAAAGTGGAAGTTCTTAGAACTTAATTATACAGAAACAGCAACAGCAGCTCATCGAATGAGAAGCCGCCGCATGGAAGGGATTGCATGGAGGAGCGCTTCATTCGATGGGCTTTTGTTTCATAGAAAGTGTGTCCTATGGCACAAACACCCTCCAGGCCCGCCTGGCAGTGGTGAGAAAATAATTCAAGACGAAACGGGAGCAGCTTTATGTTATATCAGATTACAGACGGAACGGTGACAGCGGGCGGGAAGCCCATCCTGTCTCACATTGATTTTGAGATAAAGGGAAAGGAAAAAATAGCGGTAGTAGGGAAAAACGGGGCGGGAAAAACCACCCTTCTGCGCCTGATTGCGGGCGAGCTTTCTCTGGACCGGGATGATAAGCGGATGGGGCCGGGAATCACCAGCTCCAGGCGGCTGACTATCGGAATGCTTTCCCAGAATGCGGCAGAGGATGGGGAGAAAACGGTGGAAGAAATCCTGTTGGAGAGCTGTCCGGCGGTGGATGCATATTCCAGAGAACGGTTTGAATATGAGATGGAATATGACCGGATTTTTACCGGATTCGGGTTCCGGAAGGAAGAGAAAAAAAGGCGTCTTTCTTCGTTTTCCGGCGGGGAGCAGACCAAGATTTCCTTAATCCGTCTGCTGCTTCAGAAGCCGGATATCCTGCTTTTAGATGAGCCCACCAACCATCTGGATATCCATACGGTGGAGTGGCTGGAGGGGTATATGAGGGAATATGAGAAGGCGGTTGTTTTTGTGTCCCACGACCGTTTTTTCCTGGACCAGGTTGTGGATGTGGTGTATGAACTGAGGGAAGGGAAGCTAAGGCGTTATCCGGGAAATTATACCCATTACCGGGAGCAGAAGCAGAAGGACCTGGCGGCCTGGAAAAAGGCTTACGAGAGGCAGCAGGAGGAGTTAAAGCGGCTGGAGGAGCTGGTGGAGCGGTTTAAGCATAAGCCGAAGAAGGCTTCCTTTGCCCGGTCCAAGCGGAAGGCGGCCGAGCGGGTGGAACGGATTGAAAAGCCGGATGAGGATGATGTGCATCTGTTTACCGGGGACATCGAGCCGCTGGTTCCGGGGAGCAAATGGGTGTTTGAATCGGAGCACTTAAAGATAGGATATGACAAAGCGCTTCTGGAAATTTCCCTGCGGATCCGGAAAGGGCAGAAGATTGGAATCCTGGGAGATAACGGGGCGGGAAAGACCACGTTTCTGAAAACCATAGCCGGTCTGATGGAGCCGCTGGACGGGAAATTTTCTCTTGGAAACCGGACGGTGATGGGGTATTTCGACCAGTTTTCCGCATCGATCGGGTCAAAAAAACCGGTGGCGGAGCATTTCCATGACCTGTTTCCTTCTATGACGGAGAAGGAGGTAAGAAGTGTTCTCGGAGCCTATCTGTTCGGCGGAAAGGCGGCATCCACGCCGGTAGACAGTCTTTCGGGCGGAGAGAAATCCAGGCTGGTCCTGGCGGAGCTTTTACAGAGCCGTCCGAATCTTCTCCTGCTGGATGAGCCGACCAATCACATGGATATCCAGGCGAAGGAGACGCTGGAATCGGCATTCCGGGCGTATACGGGAACCATTATTTTTGTGTCCCATGACCGGTATTTTATCCGGCAGGTGGCAGACGCCATCCTGATTTTCGAAGGCCAGTCGGTGATGTATTATCCCTTTGGATATGAGCATTATCTGGAGCGGTGCCGGAAGGCTGGCGGGGAGAGCATCGCCGCCAGAATCCAGGCGGAGGAGCAGGCTCTGATTGCCGGAATCCGGGCGGTTCCCAAGGCGGAGCGGCACCGGCTGAAGGAGATGGATACGGAGGATGCGTACCTGGACTGGCAGCTGAGACTCAGGGCGGAGCGGATGGAGGATGCGGAATATCAGGCAGAGCGGCTGTGGGAGCAGCAGATGGAGGCGGCCCGCATAGAAGAAATCCGACTGGAACAGGAGTGGAAGGAATGGTTTGAGAAGAAGGATGAGGCGCGAAGCGGTGACGGCGCAGGGAATCCGGAAGACAGCACAAAAGACTGGGACGGCAGTTCCGAAGCGCTTCCTGTAGCCTGGGAGCAGTGGACGGAATCCTGTCTGGCGTGGTACGAAATCTGGGTGGAAGCAGAGGAACGAAGACGATGAAGCATTTGATGCAGATATATGTAAGACCATACTATGG
>JAUNPZ010000162.1 GCA_030536455.1 Lachnospiraceae bacterium
GACCTCTGTAAGCTGGAACTTCACCACCATGCCTTCCGAGGAGTGGAAGAATCAGGTCGGCAGCGCGATGTTAGAGTATGCACAGGGCACCGGCGACTGGGATGCAGTTGTAAAGGCATTCGTAGATGGATGGGCAGAGGAATACAAGGCTGCAAACAACTAGAAATAAGCAGGAATAACCGATAGGAATTGACAGAAAAGACTGCCGCAGAATACATTTGAATGAACACCGGTATTTTGCGGCAGTTTTTTTAACCTTTTTTTGAAAATGTTACCGGATAGGAGAGTATGATTATGGATAAAGCGATTAAACGTTATTTCCCGGTGTTTGTACTGCCCACGCTGCTGGCATTCACCCTGGGATTCATCGCACCCTTTATAGTGGGCGTGTACCTGTCGTTCTGCAAATTCACCACCATCAATGATGCGAAATTTGTAGGACTTGTAAATTATACCAAGATTTTTTCAGACCCGACCTTTGTACATGCGCTGTGGTACACCACCCTGTTTACCATTGTCAGCGTGATTTTCATTAACTTCTTTGCTTTCGTGGCCGCTCTGCTTCTGACCAGAAAGATTAAAGGAACCAATCTGTTCCGTACCGTATTTTTTATGCCCAACTTAATCGGCGGCATCATCCTGGGCTATGTATGGAACCTTCTGCTGAACGGCATTCTGCTTGCATTTGACAAAACACTGACCTACTCGCCGGTTTACGGCTTCTGGGGCCTGGTGATCCTGATGTGCTGGCAGCAGATTGGCTACATGATGATTATCTACATCGCCGGAATCCAGAACATCCCAGGCGACTTAATCGAGGCCGCTCAGATTGACGGCGCGAACAAATGGGACATCTTAAAGAACGTAACCATCCCCATGGTTATGCCTTCCATCACCGTCTGCACCTTCCTGACTCTGACCAACGGCTTTAAGCTTTACGACCAGAACCTGGCGCTGACCAACGGCGAACCGTCCAACATGTCCGAGATGCTTGCCCTGAATATCACCAACACCTTCTACGGCAGGGCCGGATGGGAAGGCGTCGGCCAGGCGAAGGCAGTGGTATTCTTCATTATGGTAGCTGTAATTGCCGTAACGCAGAATGTTCTGACCAGAAGAAAGGAGATTCAGCAGTAATGAAAAATAAGAAGAACACAACCAATACGATTCTTACCGTTATTTTTTCCTTCATTTCCATCGCATATCTGTTCCCGATTGCCCTGGTTGTGATTAACTCCTTTAAGAAAAAAGCATATATCAGCAAGCGTCCCTTCCAGCTTCCGACCGGAAAGATGTTTGTGAAATTTGATAACTATATCAACGGCATCGAGAAAACCGGGTTCTTCGAGGCGTTTGGCTGGACCCTGTTCATCACCGTATTTTCCGTGCTGGCCATCATCCTGTGTACCTCCATGTGTGCCTGGTACATCAGCCGGGTAAAGAATACCTTTACCACGATTCTTTATTACCTGTGTCTGTTTTCTATGATCGTACCGTTCCAGATGGTCATGTTCCCGCTGTCCAAGATTGCGAACCTGCTGGGCCTTTCCAATCCGTGGGGACTGATCGTGGTTTACCTGGGATTCGGAGCCGGACTTGCCGTGTTCATGTTTACCGGATTTGTAAAATCCATTCCGCTGGAGATTGAGGAGGCGGCCATGATTGACGGCTGCACCCCGATCCATACCTTCTTTGATGTGGTGCTTCCGGTTATGAAGCCAACCTGTGTGACCGTTGCCATCCTGCAGACCATGTGGATCTGGAACGACTACCTGCTTCCGTACCTGACTTTGGATTTAAAACGGTATAAGACCATCTCCATCGCCGTTCAGTACTTAAGAGGCGGCTACGGCTCCATCGATATGGGCGCCATGATGGGTGTGCTGGTTCTGGCGATTATCCCGATTGTTATTTTCTATCTGGCATGTCAGAAGTATATTATTGAAGGCGTTGTTGCAGGAGCGGTAAAAGGGTGATATAATTTTATGCGAAAATGGCGGACGGACCTTTTCACAGGCGTCGGCCAAAAATGTAACGAATAGGAGAAAGATGATGAGAGAGTGCGGAATGCTGCTTCCGATTTCCAGTCTGCCGTCCCCGTATGGCATTGGAGCATTTTCAAAGGAGGCATATGAGTTTGTAGATACCCTGCAGAGTGCAGGACAGAAATATTGGCAGATTCTGCCGCTGGGGCCGACCAGCTATGGGGATTCTCCGTACCAGTCCTTTTCCGCATTTGCCGGAAACCCATATTTTATCGATTTGACTGCTTTAATCGAGGAGGAGCTTTTGACGGAGGAGGAATGTGAGGAGGCGGATTTCGGAGACAGTCTGACCTACATTTCTTATGATAAGATGTATGAAAACCGTTTTCCTCTCCTTCACAAGGCGTATAAGCGCTGGATGGAGAAGATGGGACCGGAGAAGGCGGAGGCCTGCTTTGCAGAAAAGCTGATGCCGGAGACGAAGGAATACTGCTTCTACATGGCGTTAAAAAACCACTTTGACAGTGAGCCGTGGATTTCCTGGGAGGAAGGCATCAAGCTGCGCTGGTCCGATAAGATGGAGTGGTACCGCTGGGAACTGAAGGAGGACATTCAGTTCTACGAGTTCCAGCAGTATAAGTTCCAGGAGCAGTGGGAGAAGCTGAAGGCCTATGCCAATGCGCATGATATCCGGATTATCGGGGATATCCCGATTTATGTGGCCTTCGACAGCGCCGATGCCTGGGCGCATCCGGAGCTGTTCCAGTTTGACCGGGACAATCTTCCGTCGGCAGTGGCCGGCTGCCCGCCGGACGGCTTTTCCGCCACCGGACAGCTTTGGGGGAATCCTCTTTACCGCTGGGACTACCACAGACAGACCGGATTTGCATGGTGGATGAAGCGGATGGAATACAGCTTCCGCCTGTATGATGTGGTGCGGGTAGATCATTTCCGCGGATTTGACGAGTATTATTCCATTCCTTATGGCAGCGAGACAGCAGAGCACGGACACTGGGAGAAGGGACCGGGAATCGAGATTTTCCGGAAGATGGAGGAGCATTTCGGCACGAAGAAGCTTCCGATTATTGCGGAAGACCTGGGATTTCTGACCCAGAGCGTGCTTGACCTGGTAAAAGAGACCGGATTCCCTGGCATGAAGGTGCTGGAATTTGCCTTTGATACCAGAGAGGAAAGCGATTACCTGCCTCATAATTATCCGAAAAATTGTGTGGTTTATACCGGAACCCATGACAATGACACCATCCGGGGCTGGTTTGAGAAGATGCCGGAGCCGGATAAGCTGCTGGCGCTGGAGTACATAAACGGACGTCACGGCGAAGGCCCGTGGGTGAACTGGGACTTTATCCGCCTGGCATTAGCCAGCGTGGCCAACCTGGCCGTGATTCCGGTTCAGGATTACATCGGCCTTGGAAGCGAGGCCAGAATCAACGAGCCATCCACCCTGGGCAATAACTGGAAATGGCGGATGAAGAAGGGCGAGCTGAGCGATGAAATCTGCCAGAAGGCAAGACGGATGGCCCGATTATACGGAAGATTCTAAACAGTGTCTGAGCGTGAAATAAGAGAGGGGGAGTGACGATGGAAATCACCATAAAGGATGTGGCGAAAATCTGCGGGGTCGGCGTCAGCACGGTATCCAGAGCGATTAACAATCATCCGGATATCAATCAGGAGACAAAGGACCGGATTATGCAGGTGATTAAGGAGAACAATTACATTCCAAACAACAGCGCAAGGAATTTAAAGCGCTCCGAGGCGAATACCATAGCCGTCCTGATCAAGGGTATCACCAATCCGTTTTTTGCGAAGATGACACAGATCCTGGAGGAAGAAATCCAGAAGAAGCGGTATTCCTTCGTCCTCCACCGGGTAGAGGATAAGGAGGATGAGGTGGATGTGGCCGTGGAACTGATTAAGGAGAAGCGGCTGAAGGGCATCATCTTCTTAGGCGGCTTCTTTTCCCACAGCCATGAGAAGCTAAAGGAGCTGACGGTACCCTTTGTCTTAAGCACCGTGGGCATTCTGGATGCAGGCGGAAAACCGGAAGGGAAGACAGAAGCAGAATTTTCCTCCGTATCGGTCGATGACTTTGAGGAAAGCTACAAGATGGTCGACTATCTGTGCCGTCTGGGACATAAGGACATCCTGATCCTTGCCTCCTGTGAGGATGATGAAAGCATCGGCGCGCTGCGTCTGGAGGGCTATAAGAGGGCGCTTCAGGACCACGGACTTCCGTTTAAGAAGGAAAACTGCATCTATATGGATGAGAAAATTGAAACCTACAGCATGGAGAATGGATACGTCTGCATGAAGAAGGCACTGGAGAAAAAACTTCCGGTGACGGCGGTCTATGCGGTGTCGGACAGCACGGCCATCGGGGCCTGCAGAGCGCTGGCGGAGGCCGGGATGCGGATTCCGGAGGATGTGTCGGTGGCCGGATTTGACGGCCTTGACATCGGACAGTATTACATGCCGTCCCTGACGACCATCCGGCAGCCGGTGGAGGAGATGGCTTATGCCACCAGCAGACTGCTGTTTGACCTGATTAAGAAAAAATCCTGCCATCAGCAGCTTATCTTCCCGGCAGAGCTGATTGCCAGGGAATCCACCAGAGAGGTGTAGGATTGAGAAATTGTCAGGCATTTCATTCTACACTAAAACAAGCACATCCCGCAGAAGACCCTTTGCTGAAAAGTAAGGAGTACTGCGGGATATGCTTATTTTGGTGTAAGAGCCTTAAAGCGCTTTAAGTAATATTTTGCTCTTTCCGGGTCCAAAGAAAATTCACTGGCCAATTTATCCAGTATCTCCTTCTCGCTTGTCCCGGCTTCCAGTTCATCTAAGATAACCGCTGCCAGATCTAAGCCTTCATCCCGGCCTTCCTTTCGCCCAAGTTCTCTCACGCTTGCCATATCGTGTTCATACCGATACCGGGCCTCGCACTGAAGCTTGATTTTATCATCCTCCGACAAATCCTTCAGCGTCACTACTGCCTTCGCCATCGTTTCACTTTCCTTCGCCACTTCCTTCAACTCCTCCCATGTCTGGGCTTTGAACAGTCTGGCCCACTGGTAAAGGCCTGACTCACGCTCTGCCTGTCCGGCATTCTCAATCTCCTTTAATTCTATCACGATTACACTGAGATTGCGAGAGTAAATTTCATGGTCGCGGATATCCATCAGATAATTCTCCGAATAAAACTTTCGTTTTCCATCCAGCGGAATAAAATCCAG
>JAUNPZ010000163.1 GCA_030536455.1 Lachnospiraceae bacterium
CCGCCCGGCTGTATCCGGACCGGAGCGCCGCACTGGCTGCACACCTTTGCCCGGTCATCCAGCTTTTTCCCACAATTTTTACAAAACATTCAAATTTCCCCCTGTTCCGTGATTATAATCCTGTATTTCAGGCTTCATATACCCCGATTTCCGCGATTGTCGCATCGTCATACTCGGTTCCCGGATACACCTCGCCTACCGTAACGCGAATGTCCGACGCCTCCGCCGGCTGCGGCAGCAGCACGGCAAATTCCTCTTTTTCCTGCGGGAAATCTACAGAAAACCGCTGGCTTCCCAGCTCGATGATCAAGCTTTTGGGGGTATTATTTTTCTGATACCAGCTATCCGAGCGATGATTTCCCAGACGGACAGTGACCATCTGGACCTGATATTCCCGGTCAAATGCGGCCTGCACATACTCGCCCGCACCGTCTCCGGCTGCGCCCTCCTGCCAGCTGGTCGTAATCTGCCCGTCAAATGCACTCCAGCCGGTATAATCAATATTGGAATTCTGCGTCACATGAGAGGATTCTGATACGGTATTCTTTAATACCGCTGCCTTTCTGTAATTCGAAAAATCCACCTGCGACGCATACAGTACCACCGGTTCGGAGGAATCCGGCGCTGTCGCAGCAGCATTCGCGGCTGTCGTAGCTCCGGCTGTCGTAACGGCAGCCGGCCAGGCTTCCGGCATCGTGGCCGCCTCGGTTGCTAATGTTTCCGACGCCGCCGGCCTCTCCGCCTCATCCTCTTTGGTTCCGGCCTCTCCGTCCTCCGCCTCTCCTTCGTCTGCTTTTCCTTCGTCCGCTTCTTCTCCTTCCGGCTCTTCGCCTTCCGGTTCCGCCTCTTCGTCTTCCCCGTCCTCCCGGTACTCCGCCCGAATGGATTCCAGGAGCACTTCGTCATTCTTCTTATTATAATAGTAAAGCGCACCGCCTCCTGCCGCAGCGGCAAGAAGCAGAAACAGGAAAACCAGAAACGCAGTCAGACAGCCCTTTCCCTTCTTTTTCTTCGGAATCGGCCCATTCGCGCCCAGATACATGGCTGGCATGGGCGGCACGCCGTTTCCTGCGATTACATTTCCGCACCGACTGCAGAATCTGGCTCCATCCTGTAATTTCATTCCACACTTTGGACAAAACATATTCGTTTCCTCTTCCGGCAGTATGCCGGTCCTTTGCATAAATTCGAACAACCCGGCCGTTACTGCAGCGCCTCTTCCGCCTGCTGAATTACCTTGATGTTATCCTTTTCCAGCTGGCTTAACATACTGTCCGTGAAAGACTGGGCGCTGATGGTACCCCGATACCAGGATTTTCCGTTAAAATAGTTCTGCAGATCCTCGCTGGTGAACATTCTTCCATGTCTCGCGTATATCTCATTTCGCGCCAGACGAAGCTGCTCCTTGGTCATCCCGGCCACATCTGCCGCCGTCAGCGCTCGGATGCTGCTGTCCGGAATCAGATATTCCTGCGCGGCTCCCGGTACTGCGGCCGTCGGATAACCACCTTGTCCTGCCTGCGTCGGATACCCGCCCTGACCGGCCAGCGTCGGCATCGCCGCTGTTGCATCTGCTGCTCCCGTCACCGGTTCTGTCGGCATCTGGGTCGGCATGTTCTGAGCCGGATCGGTCGGCGCTTCCGTTGCCATTCCCGTTTCCGATTCAATCGCTGAGGTTTCCGGCGCTGTCGGCTCCTCGCCGGACGTTTCTGACTCTGCTTCGTCTGCTTCCCCGGCATCCTCGCCGCTGGCCTCCCCTTCTTCCTCGTCCTCTTCCTTCTCTTCTTCATCCTCCTCAGTCTCCTCAATTCCAATATCTGGAGATTGATACAAGAAGGAATCAAAGGCTCCCATCATATAGGCGGCCGTCCCGCCGATTCCAAAAAGCGCAAGGATAAGAAGGATGCACAAACCGATAACCAGCCCCTTCTTTCCTGATTTTTTCTTTCCTCCGCCCGGATTTCCCGGATAATAATTCCCAACCGGGCCGCCCTGAGGCTTCAGTCCGGCCGGTTCCAGATGTGGGGCCGGCTGTCCCTGAGGACCGGCTGCCGTTCCCGGATAGGGCGGCATACTGCGTGGCTGGTCATTCCCGCTTCCCGGTCTGGGCGCTCCGCCTCGTGGCTGACCGTTTCCGGCTCCCGGCCTGGGCGCTCCTCCCCGTGGCTGACCGCCTGCTGCCCCTGGGCGAACATCTCCTCCCTCCGGCCGGACCGCTCTTTGACCCGGAACCGGAGCTCCGCATTTTGTACAGAATTTTAACCCTTCCTTTAACTCACTTCCACAATTCGTGCAACGCAAAATTCATACCACCTTTCCACTTGTATCACGGCTCTGTGCCTTCGCACCTTCTTCTCCCACGGCTTTCTTATGGCCGGTAGGAGGCCCCTTCATCCCGCAGCGCAGTGATGAAGGAATTCATATCCGGATGGTCATTAACGCTGCCCTCCGGTCCGATTCTTCGGATAAATGCTCCCTGCTCAAAATAATACCGGTATTCCTTCCCGTCAATTACCGCAAATAGGAACACAGGATTCTTTTCCTCGTCCGATAAATCATCATAATAATATTCCAGCCGGTAATCGGAATATCCGTTTTTCCGCATCGCCTCGTCTATCGTCGGATTTCCATTTACAACCACAGCCTTCACAAGCCGCCCTTCCGGCGTATAATACCGGCCTTCCGTCTGCTGATAATGGTCCTGATTCTGCACCGTCCGGTTATATACCTGCCGGATATATGCAATCCCATCTTCCTGAAATGCAGCCGGTGTCGGCATGGCGGCTGTGGTTTCCGCGGCCAGTGTGCTGGCCGGAGCCGTAGTTTCCGCTGCCGCTTCCCTGGCCGGGGCCGTGGTTTCTGCTGCCGTTCTGGGCAGCGTTGGCACTTCCGTCGGCAGTGTCCGGGCCGGAACCGTCTCCCGGTCAGCAGACTCCGGTTCTGCCTCTGCGGCCTCTGCTTCTTCTTCGTCTTCTCCTTCCCCTTCCGTTTCCTCTGTTTCCGGTTTCTTTTTTTCTTTTCCCGGCATCTCCTTTCCAGATTCCAGAGCCGGATACAAGAAGGAGTCAAATGCTCCCAGCATATACCCTGCCGCTCCGCCAATACCCAGCAGAAGCACCAGCAAAAAGATACAGAAACCGATGATAAGTCCCGGCCTTCTCAGACCGGCCGGTTTCCGGCCGGGTACCGGAGTTCCGCACCTTGGACAGAATTTTAATCCTTTCTTTAACTCATTGCCACATCTTGTACAACGCAACGTTTCTACCGCCTTTCCCTTCGCTCCGGCTCTTGAACCTTCGCGGCTCTGCTAATAGCTGATTTCGCAGTTCGGCATCTGAGCCTTCAGCGCCCGGCCGGCCTCAGTGCTGATCTGTGTCCGATATAGGGTCAGCCACCTCAGATTCGGAAGCGACGTCACAGCGCTGGCATCTGCCAGGTTCGGATTATTATCCAACTGCAGGGTCTCCAGCGCCTTCAGCCCTTCCACGGGACGGATATCGGTAATCTCGTTGCCGGACAGGTTCAGATAAATCAGATGATCCATCTCCTTCACGAAGGAAATGTCCGTGATTCCACAGGCAGGCAGACTCAGCCGCTCCAGCTCGGTAAATGTGGAAAGCTTTGAAAAGTCCAGTCCTCTTCCCTCATAAATACTGATTTCCCTCAACTTTTCCATGGAATACAGCTGTTCGATGTCCGAAATCTGCTTTCCGTCCAGTCCCAGAGAATTCACATTCCGGCACGCAAACAGCGGCGTGCAGTCGGTCACCGGATTGCCCTCCAGATGGATGCTGATTAAATTTTCCAATTCCCCTATCCCCTGAATATCCGATATCTGATTTTCCTGCAGACCCAGGTATCGGACCGTCGGTGTGTATTTTATAAAATCCAGATTCGTTAAGCCGCAGTTTTGAAGCTCCGCGGTATACAAAGGACTTTTTTTCAGAGGGCTCCAGTCTGAAATCTCATTCTGATTTTCCAGATACAAGTATTGCAGATTCACCAGCCACTGCATATCTTCAAGAGAATGAATCTTCATCGCCTGAACCTGGTCATAATCCCGGTTGAGATTATATAACTGATAAATCTGAAGTTCCGTTATCTCCTCACATTCCATATCCGTAACCGGCCCCTCCAGCTTTCCTAACTCTGCCCGAATCAGCTGTTCCATAACCGGGTCAGCAAAGGTAATTACCTCCTCCGGATAATCACAGCGGAATTCCCAGATAACGGTTTCGCTGGGCACCCCATCCTTGACCGTGTACGCGCTGATCTTATTTTTTCCTCTGCGCAAGGTAATCGGGGCGATATACTCCACCTCCTGCGGATTTCCCCGGTCCGTTTTCAAAGTATACCGGATATCGACTCCTTCTTCGGCGGTTAATGTAACCTGTGTTCTTTCGTTGTATTCACCCGGAGTCCGGTCGATTTCCGGCTCAGCCGGAACGTACTTCTCCAAAAACCAGGCCTGCTGATAATTTTTTGCCAGACGGATTAAGGACTGGTAATCGCTTTTCTCACCGGATGTCTGGGCAAGCTGATAATACGTTTCGTAAATCTCGGTATTGTCCGGCTGCAGGCGGGCCGCCATAGACAGGCTGTCTGCAGCTATCGAATAATCCTTCCGCTCGATCTGCACCTTCGCTGCCCCGATCCTGGCTTCTACACTCTTCGGGTTCTGCTCCATCGCCTGGCCAAACTTTTCGGAGGCCTGCTCCAGATTTCCTTCCTCCAGGAACTGATTTCCTTCCTCCACCAGCCCGGACACCTCCGCATAGGAGACTTCTGGAGAAACGGAGGACAGATTCCGGCAGCCGGTCAATGCCAGCAGCACAAACAGGCCTGCGTATATGAATGCTTTTCTCATCTTCCGTACCTCCCGTTTCCATTACTTTCTGAATTTCCAGGGACTCCCGGATTTCCGTTGTGTTCCGGTCCTGCCGGTCTTCCCGGCGCTCTATTGGGGCCGGTTGGACGCCCGGCATTTCTGTTCGGCACCCCGGCATTCCCCGGTCTTGCTGGTCCTGCTGGCCTTCCAGGTGCTCCATTCGGGCCGCCTGGGCGGACGGCGTTTCCCGGCGCTCCATTGCGGCTGTCTGGACGAACGGCGTTTCCCGGCGTTCCACCATTTCTTCCCGATATTCCGGCATTTCTGCCCGGTGCTCCATCATTCCTTTCCGGCATCCCGGCGTTTCGGCCCGGTACTCCGGCATTTCTGTTCGGCACTCCG
>JAUNPZ010000164.1 GCA_030536455.1 Lachnospiraceae bacterium
GACGCATATATAAGTATAACTTATATGCATCAAAATGTCAATATCTGCCGAAAATTTTCCGGCGCTGCCTTCTGGAAATTTTCCGCCAAAGCTCCCTCCATTTTTCCAGGAGCTTCCCTGCTGTTCATCCCAGATAATGCTGCGTAAAATGCGCGTCTCCGTTTTCATCCAGCTCCATTATCATATAGGAAGGCTTCCGCCCCTCCTGGCGCGGATAGGACAGGCTGCCCGGATTCAGGACAATGATTCCCTCGCTGTCGTCAAAGTAGGGCCGATGGGTATGGCCGAACATGGCAATGTCAAAATTTCTGGCCTTCGCATCCATCGTAAGCTGCTCTGCTCCTAAGGATACGCTGTAGTAATGGCCATGCGTCAGAAGAATCCGGTATTTTCCAATCACAATCTCCCGCTCCCGGTCCAGGGAGGAGAAAAAGTCATTATTGCCGCGGACCATCTGCATCTCGCAGCCCGGATTTACCCATTCTGGAATGAATGCCTCGCTGCCCTCCGCATCTCCCAGATGAATCAGCATATCAATCGGAAGATTCGCCGCGATGACTTTTTTCAAGTTCTCGTCCATACGATGCGTGTCACTTACAATCAGGATTTTCATCAGCGTTCTCCTCCGTATAATGCAGCCAATTCCCGCTTCATCGCCTCCAGCGCCTTGCCTCTGTGGCTGATCTGGTTTTTCTGTTCTATGGAAAGCTCCGCGCTGGTCACGCCAAACTGCGGAATGTACAAAATCGGGTCATAGCCAAAGCCGCCATTTCCGGCCGGCTGCTCCGCAATCAGTCCCTCCATGGTTTCTTCTGTATGGAGAACACGGCCATCCGGAAGAACCGCTGCGATATTGCACACAAAACGCGCTGCCCGCTCCTCTGCCTTCGCATCCTTCAGCCGGTCGATAATCACCTGGTTTTTCACCTCATAGGAGGTATCCTCTCCCAGGTAGCGGGCCGAGTAAATCCCGGGTTCGCCTCCCAGATAATCCACCACCAGCCCGGAATCGTCCGCCAGCACGATGCCGCCGGTCATCCTCCATACCGCCAGCGCTTTAATCTCTGCATTTTCTCCGAAGGTCTTCCCATCCTCGCAGATTTCCGGCTCTGCGCCGGCCTCCTTCATCGAACAGATTTCCATTCCAAGGTCTGATAAAATCAGACGGATTTCCCGCATCTTTCCTTCATTTCCAGTTGCAAATACAATCTTCTCTTTCATAATCTCTCCATCAATATCCAATCATTCCCGTACCGTGTATGCCTTCAGGCACAGGTTGCTGTTCTGCATCCGCTCCGCGCTGGCCCACTGCGTCCCATCCGGGCTCAGGTAGCCTTCTCCGTCGGTTAAATCGACTTTTCCACCCACATCCGGGGCCTGATATTCGATTGCCACCGGATGCACGGCTCCCGGCGTATGTATCTTCACCACAATCCAGAATCGTTCCCCCATAGCGAGGGGAATCTCCCCTGGAAGCTCTACCGTATAAAATCCGGCATCCCGAAAACGCCCTTCCGCCAGCGGTTCATCCAGCTTCAGTTCTTCCGGACCTGCCGCTCCGGTCTGCACATAGACCTGATAGCTGGTTTCCGGCATAGTCGCATAGAATCCGACCGCCTTCAGCTTCTCCCCGGACTCTGCCGTATACCCGTTGGTAAAATATGCATCTCCGTCCCCGTAGCCAAGCTGGCCAATCCAGCCGCACAAGTCACTCTGGTAGATGCCGGTATAATAATCCGGCTCCGTAATTCCGGAATACAGCACATTCACATCCCCGATATTGGTATCGTAATAGGACACATAGAAGCAGCCGCCCTGGGCAAACTCCGGCCCCCAGCTGTTCAGGCAGAGAAAGGCCCCGTCTCCCTCCGGCTGATTTTTAAAGTTCTCCTTCGGATAATGGTCATCCCAGCCGATAATCACCACATTATGATTCGGCCGCTCCCCTCCGGGGTAATAGTAGCTGAAGTTCTTCTCGTCATAGTACCGGTCCGTATCCGCTCCATCCTGAAGCTGCGTGAACAGAGAACTCTGCACCCCGCCGGATGTATAGACCGCCTGTTTTATCCGCTGATAATCCTTCGACTCCAGAAGGCGGATTTCCTGGACATGCTTGGAGGGTGCCAGGCCATCCGGCGACTGCCCGTCCCCGTAAGGGTCCTCCTCCTCCGTCACCGGTCCCTGCCAGGCGAGAAGGTACGCCATCGAGATGGCATACTGGCCGCCCTCCTCCTGCCCCAGAGAAAAGCTGTTCTGCCGCGACATATGGTCCTCGGAAAAGTTCCAGGACTCCTCCGGAAGCAGAGTCGTCTCCATGGCCATCAGAGAGGAAAAGGCCCAGCAGGTTCCCAGCGTTCCCTGGTCCTCCACCTCGGGCATCCTTCCCTGCGTCCGGTAGTCGAAGCGCTCCGGCAGCTCCAGAGCCTCCGTCTGGTCCAGAAGCTCCCGCCCCCATGCCGTGCTGTAATAGGAAGCCGGCGCGGCCGTTTCCTGCCCGGCGCTTCCGGCTGTTTCCTGGTCAGCCGTTTCAGCCGCTTTCCGGTCATCTGTTTCGGCCGTTTCCCGGTCAGCCGATGTTCCGGGTGCCTCCGTTTCCCGGCATACAGCCGCCTCCTCCGGTCCGTGCGCTGGATTTCGCTGCCCGCAGCCAGCCGCCAGCAGCCCCTGCATCAGCAGAAGCGTCAGCAGAAGCATCCACTGTTTTCGTTTCCTCAATTCCGCTCTCCCATCTTCTTTCTGGGCGGCTTCGGCCCCTGGAACTGATAAAAATAAGTTTTCATCATACCATTGTAAATCTTCCGGTTCTTATCCGCCTTCCGCCCCATATATTTCTCCGTATCCTCGTAAGAAGTAATCAGGTAAGCGGACCAGGAATCCAGCGCGGCAAACCGCTCTCCGATTTCCCGGTAAAGGGCAGGCAGGCTGGCCTTATCCTCCAGACGCTCGCCGTAAGGCGGGTTGGAAATCAGGAATCCATATTTCTTTGGATGGCTCAGCGCACTGACCGGTCTCTGCTGGAAATGGATCAGATGGTCCACTCCGGCCCGCTCTGCATTGGAACGGGCGGCCTTCACGATATCTCCGTCGATGTCATAGCCCTGGATGTCCACCTCAATCTCCGTATCCACCAGGTCATTAGCCTCGTCCATCGCCTCATACCAGCATTTTCTCGGAATCAGGTTCTTCCAGTCCTCAGAAAGGAAGGAACGGTTCATGCCGGGAGCCATATTCGCCGCAATCATCGCCGCCTCAATCGGGAAGGTTCCGCTTCCGCAGAACGGGTCCACCAGAATCCGGTCCTTATTCCACGGAGTCAGCAGAATCAGGGATGCGGCCAGAGTCTCCGTAATCGGCGCCCTGCTGGTCAATGTGCGGTAGCCTCTCTTATGAAGAGAATCTCCGCTGGTGTCAATTCCTACCGTCACCATGTCCTTATACAGGAAAACCCGCAGCGGGTAGCTGCTTCCGTTTTCCGGGAACCAGGTGACTCCATAATGGCTTTTCATCCGCTCCACCATGGCTTTTTTCATAATGGACTGAATGTCAGAGGGGCTGAACAGCTTGCTCTTGATTGAAGAAGCCTTGGCAACCCAGAACTTTCCGTCCGCCGGGATATACTCCTCCCAGGGAATGGCCTTCGTCCCCTGAAACAGCTCTTCAAATGAGGCTGCCGGAAAGCTTCCCACCTTCAGCAGAACACGCTCTGCCGTCCTTAAGAATACATTCGCCCGGCAGATTGCCTCATCATCCCCGATAAAGGTGACGCGGCCATCCTCCACCTGGGAAATCTCATAGCCCAAATCCAGAATCTCCTTCTTCAGCACCGCCTCCAGTCCAAAATGACAGGGTGCCAGTAATTCGTATGTTTTTTTCATCTCTTCCTCATTGATTTCTAATATTTTGTTTATCGGTTCTCTTATCCCGCTTCGCCGGCGCTGCCGGACCCTACAGCTTAAGCTCCTTCACTGTCTCGCCCTCAAAAGTCAGGATACGGAACACGCCGTCCTCCAGCATCCCGTAGGTAGCCGGATTGCCGCCCTTCGGAATGGAGGTGGAGCCCGGATTTAAGACGGTAATCTCTCCGATTCCCTCCGCTTCAAGGCGCTCCGCCTTTAACAGATGGGTGTGGCCGTGAAGCAGGATGTCTCCCGGCTGCATCGGCGGCAGATGGTCCGTATGGAACACATGGCCATGCGTGGCGTAAAACGTCTTTCCGCCAAAGGAAAGCAGGGCATAATCTGCCAGAATCGGGAACTCCAGCACCATCTGGTCCACCTCGGTGTCACAGTTGCCTCTCACTGCGTAAATCTTATCTTTATACGGATTCAGCATGGCAATGACCTGCTTCGGCGCATACTCCTTCGGCAGGTCATTTCTCGGTCCATGATACAGGATATCTCCGAGAAGCACCAGACGCTCCGCTCCGGACGCGTCAAATGCATCCAGCATCTTTTTACAATAATATGCAGACCCGTGTATATCGGATGCAAACATGATTTTCATATGATTTCTCCTTCATCTGATTTCAGAAACGCCCATATTCTGCAGAAGGTGCGTCCCTGTCTCGTACTATTTTATAGCGTTTCCCGGTCTTCTGTCAATGAAGTTCTTTCTGGATTTCCTATGTGGCCAGATATTTTCCCCGGTAGTACCGGATTCCGCTGCCTAAGCTGGCTGTCCAGAATCCCCTGCGGTAAAAATCTCTGGCCGCCCGCATACTCTTTCCCCCATGCTCACAGTAAAACACAATCCGGCAGTTCCGGTATTCCTCCAGGTCCTCTTCTTCCAGCCGGTCATACGGGAGGGAAACCGCTCCGGCCAGATGCCCTTCTTCATAGACTTCTCTTTCGCGCAGGTCAATCAGCACCAGCCGTTCTCCCCGGTCCAGCATCCATTCTAATTGTTGCAGCGATATCACAGCAAACATATATGTCCTGTCCTTTTCTCTTCTTAATATAAGCTATGCTGGCAGAAGCCGTCGGGGACATGCCGGCCGAGGTTATGTAAAGAGAGCTGCTCCCAGGCCCGTAAGGCCGGAAGCAGCTCTCCTTTGCCGCTGATGATCTTGTACGGTTCAGCCGCGCCGCCATTATCGAAGATTAGTCATTCTGGCAGTTTCTGCTGGTACCCTGGTTGTAATTTCTGGAGCTGTTCTGATTGTTGTTTCTGGAATTATTCTGGTT
>JAUNPZ010000165.1 GCA_030536455.1 Lachnospiraceae bacterium
GTAGAAGAAATCAAGGCGGCCAATGACATGGGCATCATCTGCGGCGTTACCACGAACCCATCCTTAATTGCAAAGGAAGGCAGAGACTTTAATCAGGTGATCGCAGAAATCGCTTCCATCGTAGACGGTCCGATCAGCGGCGAAGTAAAAGCAACGACCACCGATGCAAAAGGCATGATTGCCGAGGGACGTGAGATTGCAAAAATCCATCCGAACATGGTAGTGAAGATTCCGATGACCGTGGAAGGCTTAAAGGCGGTGAAGGTTCTGAATGCAGAGGGCATCAAGACCAATGTAACCTTAGTATTCTCCGCAGCACAGGCTTTGCTGGCGGCAAGAGCCGGCGCCACCTATGTATCCCCGTTTCTGGGAAGACTGGATGACATTTCCATGCCGGGTATCGATCTGATTGAAGATATTACAGAGATTTTCGGCATGCATGACATCCAGACCCAGATTATCGCGGCCAGCGTCCGCAATCCGATTCATGTCATCGACTGTGCAAAGGCCGGCGCAGATATTGCAACCGTTCCATATAAGGTGCTGGTTCAGATGACGAAGCATCCGCTGACCGATGCGGGAATCGAAAAATTCCAGAAGGATTATAAGGCGGTGTTCGGAGAATAATCCGTTACTTCAGGAATAATTCAATTACCGGCACCACCACATCCGGCTTCACCGCAGGCAGCTCGATGACCAGCAGGTTATCGGCCTCGGTCCGTCCGATGCTGAAATGGCGGACGGAATTTTCCGTGTACAGCAGCTCGCTTCCGTCGTGAAGGAACTGGGCGTAATCCACCTTTCCGGCCAGACCGGGAAGCTCCAGGAAGGCAAAAGGATACTGGAACAGATGTACATAAAGCCGTGTCCCGTCCTCGCTCTGGGTAAAACGGCAGCCGTTGGGCGCGGTAAATTCCGGCTCAGCCATGGTGCAGCCGTAGATGGAGCGGCTGTTGTACTTCATCCAGTCCGCATAAACCTTTAATGCATGCTCCGCACGGGAATCCAGGTAGCCGCGGGCGGTGGGGCCCACGTTCATCAGCAGGTTGCCGCCGAGGCTGACGGTGCTGACCAGCATCTGAATCAGCATCTCCGGGGATTTCCAGCTTGTCTCGTCGCGGTGGTAGCCCCAGGAGCCGGAGAAGGTCTGGCAGGCCTCCCAGGTCAGCAGCTCGCCGGTTTCCTTGTGGCGCAGCCAGCTCTGGGGCTGATACTGCTCCGGCGTCCATAAATCCTGGTCAAGGCCGGTCCGGTTGTCGATGATTACATGGGGCTGGAGGCTGCGCACCGTGGCAATCAGCTTTTCGGCCTCCCAGTCATCCTTTCCTTTTCCTCCGATCCACGGGCGTTCCGGGTCCGATTGGCCCGGATAGGAGAAGTCGAACCAGAGAATATCGATTTTCCCGTAATTGGTCAGCAGCTCCGTTACCTGATTGCGCATATATTCGGCGTAACGGTGCATGTCACGGCCCTGATTCAGGGATTCGGAATCCGCATCAAACCGGCGCGGATGGTTAAAATCCACCGTGAAATCCGGGTGATGCCAGTCAATCAGGGAATAGTAAAAGCCGATCCGCAGCCCTTCTGCCCGGAAGGCATCCACATACTCCCGGAGCAGGTCCCGTCCGGCCGGAGTGTTGGTGCACTTGTAATCGGTGTATTGGGAGTCGAACATACAGAAGCCTTCATGGTGCTTTGCGGTCATGACCACATACTTCATTCCGGCCGCCTTTGCCTGTCTGGCCCATTCCTTCGGGTCGTAAAGGTCCGGGTTAAAGTACTTGAAATATTTGTCGTATTTGTCCTCCGGGATGCGCTCGCGGAACTTGATCCACTCATGGCGGGCCGGCATGGAGTAGAGTCCCCAGTGGATGAACATGCCGAAACGGTCATGTCGGAACCATGTGGTGTCGCCGGGGGTTTTTCTTGTGATGTAACTGGACATAATGTGTCCTCCTCTCTTTTCTTTCCGATGGATTCCTGCTATAATCAGTATGGATTTATTCGGATTTTTTTGTGGTACAGAAAAATCGATTTACCAGATAATTATAAGGAATACCATGGGAAAAGAACATGGATTTCCTGATTGAAAATATGGAGATTCTGTCATGAAGATTGAAAATTACCGGGAGTTTTTCAGCCGCCGGGAGCAGGTCCGGCTGCAGATTCTGGACGGAGGACATGCGGTGTGTGAAGGCGGGGAATGGGCTGCGGATGTGGCGTCGCCGGGCTGCTCCCGGCTTTATTATATACTGGGAGGAGATCCGTTTCTGGTGGTGGACGGAGAGGAGCTTCCCCTTCTTCCGGGGCACTGCTACCTGATTCCCACCGGCCTTCCCTTCCGCTATGACTGCCGGACCGGGATGGAGCAGATTTATTTTCATCTGAATCTGAGAAATGAAAGCGGCTGGGACTTGTTCCGGGGCTGCGGCCGGGTTCTTGGCATGGCATATCCGGAGGAGCTGGCCGGGCGGATTGAGACGGCCTGCGGGGAGAAAATCTGCGGCATCACCGGGGCGCTTCTGGGGGAGGCCCTGGTAAAGGAGACGCTGGCGCGCATTTTTATGGAAAACGACTGGGAGCCGGAGGATAAGACCCTTTCTCCCTGTGTCCAGGCGGCTGTCTCGGAAATCTGGAGCCATCCGTCGATTCAGATGACGCTGGAGACGCTGGCGGTCCGTTCCTTTGTTTCGCCCAGCACATTGGCGAAAAAGTTTCGGAAGGAGATGGGAATGACCCTGGGTACCTGCATCGACGAGGCAGTTTTTCAGGAGGCGGAGCAGCTTCTTCGGAGAAGCGCCCTTTCCATTCGGGAAATCAGCGAGCGGCTGGGGTTTGGGGACCAGTTTTATTTCTCAAGGAGATTTCGGGAAAAGTACAAAACCACGCCCCGGAGCTACCGGAAGCAGACTTTTATATAAAAGAGCGGCAGACCGGCCGGATGTCTGGACTTGTATTTTTTTAAATACATAGTTGACAAACAGAAAAAATGGACTAAAATGAGAACTATTCAAAAAACAAATGCGAGGAACAGGACAAAACTTCTTCTGAAAACGTGTTTTTCAGAGAGCCGGCGGCTGGTGCGAGGCGGCAGACACGAAGAGGAAGCCATCACCTGCAAGCAGCTTAAGGGAACGTTGGGTCACACCGGGCGTGTGCCGGCCAGTAGTTTAAGACGGGAGTCCGCCGTTAAAAGGAAGCATATTTAAAAGTGTCTGGGCAAGGAGCTTCAGAGAAAGCAGCTCAGAGATTTCGAATGTGGCTGAGTGGCCGATGGTATAAGCGGCAAGTGAAGTGGTAACGCGGAGAATAGAGCGAACCAGGTATTCGATATCCTTCGTCTTCATGCAGAATAAACAGACTCTGCGGAAGGCGGAGGATTTTTTTGATGAATATAAGAAGAGGAGAGAAAAAATTATGAATACACTGGTTATTGTTTGTATCGCGGCATTTTGTCTGCTGACAGGATATACATGTTACGGCCGCTGGCTGGCAAAGAAATGGGGCATTGACCCGAAGGCAAAGACACCTGCAGTTGCTCTGGAAGACGGGCAGGATTATGTTCCGGCTGACGGCTGGACCGTATTCGCCCATCAGTTTTCATCCATCGCAGGCGCAGGCCCTGTAACGGGCGCCATTCAGGCGGCGGCATTCGGATGGCTGCCGGTGCTTTTGTGGGTGATTCTGGGCGGCATCTTCTTCGGAGCCGTCACCGACTTCGGTGCGCTGTACGCCAGCGTGAAGAATGAAGGAAAGTCCATGGGCCTTCTGATTGAAAAATACATCGGAAAGACCGGACGGAAGATATTCCTGCTGTTTTGCTGGCTGTTCACGTTAATCGTAATCGCCGCATTTGCGGATATGGTAGCCGGAACCTTTAATGCCTACACCGTAAAGGACGGGGCGGCCGTTCTCTCGGATGCCGCAAAGGTAAATGGCGCAGCCGGAAGCATCTCCCTGCTGTTCATCGTATTTGCCATGGTATTCGGCGTGATGCAGAAGAAGCTTAAGCTTACCGGCTGGAAGAAGACAGCAGCCGGACTGGTATGTACCTTCGCAGCGCTGGCAGTGGGAATGAATCTGCCGCTGACTGCAGGAAAGGATACCTGGGCTTACTTAACCTTTGCTTATATTTTCCTGGCAGCCGTGCTTCCGATGTGGATGCTGATGCAGCCTCGTGATTTTATGACTACCTTTATGTTTGCAGGCATGATTGCCGGGGCGGCGGTCGGCCTGGTGGTGGCGCATCCTGCCATGAATCTTCCGGCATTTACCGGATTCCATAACGAAAAGCTGGGAGATATGTTCCCGATTCTGTTTGTAACCGTAGCCTGCGGAGCCGTTTCCGGATTCCACAGTCTGGTTTCCTCCGGAACCTCTTCCAAGACCGTATCCAATGAAAAGGATATGCTGAAGGTTGGCTATGGCGCTATGGTGCTGGAAAGCCTTCTGGCAGTAATCGCTTTATGTGTGGCAGGTGCAGCCGCAGCCGCAGACGGAACGGCCGCAGCAGGAACCCCGTTCCAGATCTTCTCCGCCGGTGTGGCCGGATTCCTGGAGATGTTCGGCATTCCGATGTATGTGGCTCAGTGCTTTATGACGATGTGCGTATCGGCTCTGGCCTTAACCAGTCTGGACTCCGTAGCCCGTATCGGCCGCATGTCCTTCCAGGAGCTGTTCAGCGTGGATGATATGGCCCATGCAGAAACCTGGAGAAAGGTTCTCTGCAACAAATATTTTTCAACCGTCGTTACTCTGGCAGCCGGTTATGTGCTGACCCAGATTGGATACGCCAACATCTGGCCGCTGTTCGGCAGCGCCAACCAGCTTCTGAGCGCTCTGGTTCTGATTACCTTGTGCGTATTTTTAAAAGTAACCGGACGGGAAAACCGGACTCTGCTGGCTCCGCTGGCCATCATGCTGTGCGTCACCTTCACCGCGCTGGTACAGCGCTCCATCGGACTGGTGCAGGCCTTCCAGGCAGGAAGCGCAGTTTTTCTGGTAGAGGGACTGCAGCTAATCATTGCGGTGCTTCTGATGGTGCTTGGCGTGATTATCGTCTACACTTCCGGGAAGGAACTGGTGCAGAAGAAAGCGGATGGAACAAATGCTCCTTCGAATAAGAAAAATAAGGGATTTGACAAAACGGCGCAGTCGTTTTAATGAAAATTGAG
>JAUNPZ010000030.1 GCA_030536455.1 Lachnospiraceae bacterium
TATGAGGGCTGCGGCAAAGCAGCGCCTGGATTCCCGGATGATGGAAGCTGGAAAGTGGAATATGAGAATATCAGCAAATTTATTTAAAGAGAGGAAACGACATGTATCAGTATAAAGAACGGACCCCGATTGGGTATGCAAAAATGGCCTGTGATACATTGATGAGAAAATTTCAGGCAGAGGAGCTTCCGCCGAAGGGACATTTTCACTATCACCAGGGTGTGTTTTTGTCTGGAATGGAAAAAACATATCAGGTATGCGGTGAGGAAAAATATGCGGATTATATAAAAGCATGGGTGGACAGCCTGATTGATGAGGAGGGACAGCTTCATGGCTTTCAGCCGGAGGAGCTGGATGATATCCAGCCGGGAATCCTGCTGTATCGTCTGTTTGAAACGACCGGGGATGAGAGATACCGGAAGGTTCTGGATGAGCTGATTGGTATCTTAAAAGCATTCCCGAAGAATCGTCTGGGGGGCTACTGGCATAAGGAGAAGAACAAGGAGCAGATGTGGCTGGACGGACTTTATATGGCAGGCCCGATTCTGGCTCTGTACGGCAAATACTTCGGGGATACGGAGTGCTTGGATATCTGCCGTTTTCAGGCTCTTTTGATGGAAGAAAAGACAAAGGATGAGAAGACCGGCCTACTCTATCATGCGTGGGACAGCCTGGGCACCGCAAAGTGGGCGGACCCGGAGACCGGACGTTCTCCGGAATTCTGGGGCCGCTCCATCGGCTGGGTTCCGGTTGCGATTCTGGATGAGCTGGAATGCATGCCGGAGGATTATGAGGGCTATGACGAATTAAAGCGGATGGCAGTGGAACTTTTAAAGGCCGTTTTAAATTACCAGGAGAAAAACGGATTGTGGTATCAGGTGGTAGATAAGATGGGACAGGAAGGAAACTGGCTGGAAACCTCATGCAGCTGTCTGTTTGCCGCCGCGATTTCCAAAGCCGTCCGTCTGGGATTTATGGAGCGGAGCTATCTGGACAAGGCCAAACTTGCCTTTGAAGGCGTGGCGGATACCCTCCGGTTTGAAGACGGGAATCTGATTATCAGCGGAATCTGTGTGGGAACCGGAGTGGGCGATTATGAGCATTACTGCAGACGGCCTACCAGTGAAAATGACCTGCACGGAACCGGAGCTTTCTTACTCATGTGCGCAGAGCTGGAGATGGCTCTGGCGGACGCTTAGAGGGAAAAACGGGATGCGATTCCCGCATATTTCTGAATCATTCCAATATACTCCTTCGCATACTGCGGCAGGTATTTCTTCGGCTGGTAAGCCGCGATGGTGGTGGTCTGTACCGCCTGTTTCCCGATGGAGTAGCATCTCGGCCGGTCTGCCCGGTTTTTGGCAAGAAAATGAAAATAGCTGACCGGGGCAAAGGCCGCCCCCATCCCGTCCATGGCCAGGTGGATGGACATCTGGCTGTTCCGGGTGTGGAGAAGAACCGGCGGATTCATCTGATAGTCTGCAAAAAGCTTCAGAGCGATGCCGCCGGTGTTCTGGTCCGGGTACAGGAGGATGAAATTTTCCTCCTCCAGCGCTTTTAAATCCAGCCATGGATATTGAAATCCGTTTCTTTTTTCTGCACATTTCTCCAGTGGATGCCCTTCTGGCAGAATCAATACGATTTCTTCGGTTCGAATCACCTGATAATCTAATAATTTTGGAAATTCATGTACATTATAAAATGTGAGGTCGATGGCGTGGTTTTTTAAGGACTGTTCCGCCACAAAATTGACTTCCTCCATGATATTTATCGTCACATAGGGATATTTCCGGTGAAAATCCATCAGCGTGGGCTGGAGCAGGGTGCTGCCGAGCATGATGGGGATGGCGATGTTTAAGCGTCCGTGTTCCTTGTGGGCAATGTCCTCATATTCCTGATTCCATTCATCGCCAAAGGCTGCAATCTGCTTTGCGTAATGCAGATACCGCTCTCCCATATAGGTGGGGACGTACTCGTTGTCAATTCGGGAAAACAAAGGGACTCCAAGCTGCTGTTCCAGATTTTTCAGATATTTGCTGAGGGAGGGCTGGGAGATAAACAGGGACTCCGCCGCTTTCCCAATACCCTTGTACCGCGCAATCGCCAAAATGTAGCGTGCTTCCTTTAAATCCATAAAATATCCATCCTTTAAGCATTCAACATGAGATTCAACACCTTCCATTATATCATAGCTTTACTGCATGAAAAATATAGAATTTATATATTTGACGTATATTCTATTACTTTTTATAATGACTATAGAGTTTTAAATAAGAACAATTAATAAATAACAGGAATCCCCAATTCTTTTCTTATTTATGGAAAATGACAAAAAGCGTAAGCAGACGAAGGGAAGGATGATGGGCCGATTCCGGAAAAACGGAGGGGAAAATGAAGAGAAGCAGTACTTGGATGATGCTGGCCCCCGGCCTGCTGATTCTGCTTTTATGCCTGGCGATGCCTCTTCTCAGAGTGCTGGCGCCCACATTTGCCGCAGGCGATTATCCATTCAGTTCCTATGTGCAGTTTTTTCAGGATGAATATTACCTGAAAATCTTCTTCCGCACGCTTCGGATTGCCGTGATTACCACCGCAGTCTGCATGGTTGGCGGGATTCCGACAGCTTATTTTATCAGCCGCTGCAGCAAGAAATGGAGAGGGCTTCTTCTGGCAGCCTCCATTTTCCCGATGATGACGAATTCCGTGATCCGAAGCTTTGCCTGGATCAATATTCTGGGAAGCAACGGCATCGTGAACAAGCTTCTGATGGCGATGAACGTAGTAGAAAAGCCGATGAAGCTTTTGTATACCGATTTTGCCATTATCATCGGTTCGGTGTATTTGTTCCTTCCATTGATGATCGTAACCGTCACCGGCGTGATGGAAAATATCGACGATGATATGATGGAAGCGGCCCAGAGTCTGGGAGCCGGACGTTTTTCGGCATTTATGAAGGTGATTTTCCCCATGAGCCTTCCGGGGATTATCGTGGGCGGGATTCTGGTGTTCACCGGAACCCTGACGGCATACACCACGCCGCAGTTATTAGGCGGCAACAGCAATATGGTGCTGGCGACCCTGATTTACCAGCGGGCCATGTCTGTGGGCGACTGGAACGGCGCGTCGGTGGTGGCTTTGATTATGATTCTGGTGACCTTAGCGGTAATCAAGGGCTTCAATGCGCTGGCGGCGAAGCTGGATAAGAGAGGTGGCAACGGATGAAAAAGAACAGATGGCTGACTGCGTATGCGGGAATCGTATTTGCATTTTTGATGATTCCGCTGCTGATTATCACGGTGACGGCATTCGGAGGCGGAAGTGCCATTACCTTTCCGATTGAGTCCTTTTCCCTGAAATGGTTTGCGAATGTATTTGCCTTAAAATCCTTCCGGCGCTCTTTTTTGACCAGCCTGGAGGTGGCGCTTCTGGCAACGGTGATTGCGCTGGTTGTGGGAGTTCCGGCGGCGTATGCGCTGGCCCGCTCCAATATGAAGGGGCGTCAGATTTTAAAATCCGTATTCCTGTCCCCGACGATTGTGCCGGGAATTGTAATCGGTTTTATCTTATATCAGTTTTTAATCCTGACCTTCCGGCTTCCGGTGATGATAAGCCTGCTGGCAGGACATTTCCTGGTGACACTGCCTTACGTCATCCGGGTGGTCGGCTCTGCCATGGAGCAGTTTGATTTTTCTGTGGAGGAGGCGGCCTGGAGCCTGGGATGTCCCAAGGGGAAAGCATTTTTCCAGGTGGTTCTTCCGAATGTGACCTCCGGTATCTCCTCTGCATTTATGCTGGCGTTCATTAATTCTTTTAATAACATACCGGTGTCCATGTTCTTGACCGGACCGGGTGTCAGCACCTTCCCGGCCACGCTGATGAATTACATTGAATACAATTACGACCCGACCGTGTCTGCGGTTTCCGTGCTTCTGATGGCGGCTACCGTGCTCATCATGGTGATTGTAGATAAGACCCTTGGCATCGCTTCGCTGGCAAAGTAGAAGCGGCGTAATGCATAATATGGAGGAAAAAACGATGGCTTTTATGACATTGAATCAGATTGATGTAAGTTACGATAAAAAGAAGCAGATTTTAAAGGGCCTTGACCTGGAGGTAGAGAAGGGCGAGCTGGTGTCGCTGCTTGGCCCAAGCGGATGCGGCAAGACCACCACCCTTCGCGTGGTGGCCGGATTTATCGAGCCAAATGGCGGCACCTTTACCCTGGACGGGGAGGATATGACCAGAGTCCCGGTGCATAAGCGGAATTTCGGCCTGGTATTCCAGAGCTATGCGCTGTTCCCCCATCTGAGCGTGTACGACAACGTGGCGTTCGGATTAAGAACCCGCAGGATGGAGAAGAGCCTGATTGATAAAAAGGTAAAGGAAATCCTGGAGGTCTGCGGCCTGACAGAACTGGCAGACCGTTTTCCAAAGGAGATGTCCGGCGGACAGAGACAGCGTGTGGCGCTCGCCAGAGCGCTGGTAATTGAGCCCAAGCTCCTGCTTCTGGATGAGCCCTTAAGTAACCTGGACGCCAAGCTTCGTGTCAGCATGCGTGTGGAAATCAAGCGTCTGCAGAAGAAGCTGGGAATCACCACCTTATTCGTCACCCATGACCAGGAGGAGTGCTTCTCCATCTCCGACAAGGTTGCCATCATGAACCAGGGTGTGATTGAGCAGTACGATTCCCCGGAAAATATCTACAAGAAACCGGCGACCGAGTTCGTGGCCCGGTTCATCGGATTTGAGAATTTCCTGGACTTTACCCGGATAGACGGCCGCCATTATCAGGCGGCGGACGGAAGCCGGTTTGCGGCGGCGATGGAATGCAGCTATGACCGGTTTGCCGGAACCATCCGGCCGGATGATATCCGTCTGGCGGCAGATGGGCAGCAGGACAATGTGCTGGAAGGCACGATTGGCGTCCGCACCTTCCTTGGCAAGAGCTATCAGTATGAGGTGAATACGGCAGCCGGAGTTTTGAAGGTCAATATGGACACGGAAAAGACCTTTGGGGAAGGGGAGCGGATTCGCCTGTATCTGCCGGAGGATAAGCTGGTTCTGGTTCGGAAATAACGAACATGGAAATAAATAACAAACTGAAAGAAAGAAGAGGAGAATCATCATGAAAAGAAAAGTATTAGCAGCAGTTCTTTGTGCCGCAATGGCAGTTACCGCATGCGGCGGAGCAAATGCAGGAAACGGAGCGGAAGGCGGAAACGCAGCCGGAGAAGCAGCCGGAAGTGCAGAGGGAGGAAAGCAGAAGCTGGTTCTTTCCACCTACGGCTTAAGCGAGGACATTTCCGCAGAGGAGGTTTACGCGCCGTTCGAGCAGCAGTTTAACTGCGAGATCGTAACCGAGACCGGCGGCACCAATGACCGCTACACCAAGCTGGCGGCAGACAGCGAATCCACCATCGATGTGATTGAGCTGTCCCAGGCGATGACGGCAAAGGGAATCGAGGAAGGGCTGTTTGAGACCATCGATTTAAGCAAGATTGAGAACGCGGCCGACTTAATCGGCGCGGCAAAGACCATGGCGGAGGCCGGACAGGGCGTGGCTTACACCATCAACAGCATCGGCATCATCTACAACCCGGAGCTGGTTGGCTTTGAGATGACAAGCTTTGATGACTTATGGAATGCAGAGCTGGAGGGCATGGTTTCCATTCCGGAAATCACCACCACCTTCGGTCCGGCTATGGTTTACATGGCAAGCGACCATGCAGGCGCAGACATCAAGAGTGACAACGGCGAAGCCGCATTCCAGGCGCTGGCAGAATTAAAGCCGAACCTGGTAAAGACCTACACCAAGTCCTCGGACTTAATCAATATGTTTACCTCCGGCGAGGTAGCGGCAGCCGTAGTCGGTGATTTCGGCGTTCCGACCATCATGGCGGCAAATCCAAACCTGGTATATGTAACTCCGGAGCAGACCTATGCAAACTTCAACACCATCAGCATCACCAAGAACTGTAAGAATAAAGAGCTGGCGTATGAGTATGTAAACTACCGTTTAAGCCAGGAGCTGCAGACCAAGACCGGAAAGGCGTTAAATGAAGCGCCGACTAACAGCAAGGTTACTTTTACCGAGGAAGAGGCGAAGAACATGACCTACGGCGCAGCAGCAGAAAATGCAAAGGTTCTGGACTATTCCTTCGTGAATCCGCAGTTAAACAGCTGGATTGACCAGTGGAACCGCACCATCAATAATTAATCTGCGATGAGAGCCGATTATATCATTAAAAATGCATTCGTCTATCAGACCTTTCGGCAGTGCTTTGAAAAGAGGGATGTGGCGGTTCTGGGTGACCGGTTTTATGAGGTCATGCCGGAGCTGCCGGACTTCGGGGACGGCGGCGGTTCGGCGGACACTCAGCCTCTTATCATCGATGGAACCGGGAAATATATGATTCCCGGTTTCCTTGATATCCACATGCATATCGAAAGCTCCATGACTTATCCACAGGAATTTTCAAGAATTGCCATTCAGCATGGAACCACGACCGTTGTGGCAGATGCCCATGAGATTGCCAATGTGTTCGGCATGGAAGGGCTGGAAGCCTTTTCCAACCAGGATACGGAGCTGGATATCTTTTATGCCATTCCTTCCAGCGTCCCGGCTACCGATGTGAGTTTGGAGACGCCGGGGGCGGTGATTGGAGAGGCAGAGGTGGAAAAGCTCCTGGAGGATGACCGGGTGCTCTGCCTGGGCGAGGTGATGAATTTTAAGAACCTGGTGCCGGAGGATGACCGGGATACGCAGATACGCCGTATGATTCGCATGTGTCTGGAAAAACGGGGAAGAGAGATCCGGCTGGAGGGCCATTGCCCGAAAATCAGCGGAAGAGATTTGAACCACTTTATTTTTGCCGGGGTGGATGCGGACCACACCCAGCAGACGCCGGAATCGGTACTGGAAAAGACGGATTTGGGAATGTTTCTGGAGCTTCAGTTAAAATCCCTGACGCCGGGAGTGGTAGATGCGGTCTGCCGGCATCAGCTTTATGAGAATGTCGCGCTGGTTACCGATGACACCATGCCGGACCAGCTGCTTACAGGGCAGATGAACCGGATTGTGAAAACGGCGGCTGCGGCGGGAATGCCGGTGGAAAAGGCCATTTACTGCGCCACCTATACCCCGGCAAGAAGAATGCACCTGGATGACCGGGGGATGATCGGACCTGGAAAGCTGGCGGATTTTATGCTGCTGGATGATTTGGAGAGCTTTCATCCGGCGGCGGTGTTTAAGAACGGGCGTCTGGCGGCATGCCGGGAAGAACTGGAAAAACGGTGTCCGGAGGCAGAAGAGTTGAGTGTAAAAGCGCCGGAAACAAGGAAATCCGGCGAAAAAGAACGAATCCATCAGCAGACCGCTGCAGATAAAAAGGCAGATAAGTTCAAATTCCCGCCTCATTTTTACCGGTCAGTCCGGTGCCGGAAGGCGGAAGCTTCCGATTTCGTCCTGCGGACAGAAAAGCCATGCACCTCAGTTCTGGCGAATGTGATGAAAATCAGCACCTTCGGCACCGCCACCACACAGGTGAAGCGCCGGATCCCGGTGCGGGACGGCATCATTTGCTGGGAGGAGGCCGGACTTTGTCTGGCGGTTCTGTATGAGCGCTACGGAAAAAACGGCAACATCGGGTATGGTCTGGTGGAGGGCGCATTTGGCTCCGGAGACCTGGAGGCGGCTGGCGCTGCCGCTACGACCTGGTGCCATGACAGCCACAACCTTCTGGTTCTGGGAAATTCACCGGAGGATATGCTGGCCGCTCAGAGACGGGTGGTGGAGCTTCAGGGCGGATATGTGGTTTCATCCGGCGGGCGTGTAACCGCAGAGGCGGCGCTTCCGGTGGGCGGCATTATCAGCGACGGCCCGTTGGAAAAGCTGGCTGCTGATTTAGGCCAGGTGCGGACGGCCATGAAGAAGCTGGGTTATGTGAACAACAATGAAATCATGTCCATGTCTACCCTGGCGCTTCCGGTATCCCCATCATTAAAGCTGACGGATTACGGGCTTCTGGATGTAAAAACCCAGGAGAGGGTGGAGCTGATTGCAGAGTATCTGCAGGAAAGGTGAGGCTTAATCTGGTACCCTGACCCGAAGTCAGAATGGAAATAGGAGCATTTATGAAAACTATCATTATCAATGGAATCGTAATCACCATGAATAAAGAGATGGACTGGTATCCGGAAGGCTATGTCATCCTGGAGGGCAGCAAGATTTGCCAGGCCGGGCCGATGGAAGAAATCCGGGACCGGCTGCCGGAACTGAAGGCGGAGGGCAGCCGGATTGAGGATGCCCGCCGTGCCATCGTGATGCCGGGAATGGTGAACACTCACTGTCACCTTGGGATGATTCCATTTCGCGGGCTGGGAGATGACTGTAAGGACCGCCTACGGGTCTTTCTGCTTCCTATGGAGCAGAAGGCCATGGATGAGGAGATGGCAAAGCTCTCCAGCCAGTACGCCATCTGCGAACTGCTGCTGGCCGGTGTGACCACGGTGTTTGATATGTATTATTTTGAACATGCAGTGGCAGCGGCCATGGACGAGCTTGGAATCCGGGGAATCGCCGGACAGACGGTGATGGAGGAAGGCGCCTGCGATTTCCGAGAGGTAAAGGATGCGGTCTGCTATGGCGAAGCGCTGATGAAAAAATATCAGAATCATCCAAGAGTGTCTGCCTGTCTGGCTCCTCACGGAACCACCACCTGCAGCATGGAAACCCTGAAGCTGGTGCATGAGAAAAATAAGCAGTATCACGCGCCATTTACTCTTCACACGGCGGAAATGGATTATGAGATGCGTTATCTGAGGGAAACCTATAACTGCACTCCCATTGAATTTTTAGACCGGATCGGAGTTCTGGATGAGCATACAGTCGCGGCGCACGGCATTCAGATGACCGAGGCGGATATCCGTCTGCTAAAGAGCCGTGGGGCTTCGGTGGCCCACTGTATCGCTTCCAATACCAAGGCGGCGAAAGGGGTAGCGCCTGTGCCGCAGATGCTCTCTCATGGCGTGGCGGTGGGGCTTGGAACCGATGGACCGGCCAGCGGAAATACTCTGGATATATTTACCCAGATGCGTTTCTGTGCCAACTTCCATAAAAACGAAAGCCGCAACCGGAGCGCCATGCCGGCAAAGGATATCGTGGCGATGGCGACCATCGGCGGAGCGAAGGCTCTGGGACTGGATGCGGTCACCGGCTCCATCGAGGCCGGAAAGGAAGCGGACCTGGTGCTGGCAGAAACGGATTCCCCCAACATGTTCCCGGTTTATGACCCGTATTCCGCTCTGGTTTACAGCGCAAACAGCTCCAATGTGCGGGATGTGTATGTGGCCGGAAAGCAGCTTGTAAAGGATAAAAAGCTGGTATATGCGGATGATTACGATATTCGGAGGAAACTGCGGGAGAAGATGGGAAGGTCGTCATTTGGTGAGATGCGTTTTCTGTAAAATCATAGCAAAATGCTCCGGAAAATTTACAAAAGGGCTTTACTTTTTTGCTAAAAGGTTTTAAACTAAGAGGCGTATAAGAAAATTAAGCATAACACGATGACGAGAAGAGTAGGATGCGGATTGTGACAGAGAGAACCGCCGGATGACCGGAAGGGAATCCGAGCTGGAAGCGGTTGGACAAAGAAGCATGTGAAAACCATCTCCGAGCGGCTTTAATCAAGCCCGGCAGCAGCCGTTATCTGCATGATGAAGTGGTCAGAAAATCTGGTTTCCGGAAGCCTGTTATTTTTCGGAGGGCGAAGGAGACGAAGAATCTGGCAATCAGGGTGGAACCGCGTAGAATTTACGTCCCTTACAGTATGCAACCGTGCTGTAAGGGATTTTTTGTTTCATAGAAAAGTGTATCGGATTCCTTCGCAGCACATGTCTGAAACATAAAAAGCAGTTTTGACCGGCAAAACCGCCGGAGCATGACTGCAGAAAAGAAAGGAAGATTCTTATGAAAATCACGTTAAAAGACGGCTCCGTAAAGGAGTACGCAGAGAGCAAAAGTGTATATGAAATCGCATTGGATATCAGCGAAGGTCTGGCAAGAGCTGCCTGCGCCGGTCAGGTAAATGGTCAGGTAGTGGACCTGCGCACCATGGTATCGGAGGACTGTGAACTGAACATTTTAACCGCAAATGACAAGGAAGGTCTGGCCGTAATCCGTCACACCGCTTCCCATGTACTGGCTGAGGCTGTGAAGCATGTATTCCCGGAGGCAAAGCTGACCATCGGACCAAGCATCGAGACCGGTTTCTATTATGATTTCGACCATGCCCCATTTTCCAGAGAAGACTTAGATAAGCTGGAAGCAGAGATGAAGAAAATCATCAAGAAGGGCGAGAAGCTGGAGAAATTCACGCTGCCGAGAGAGGAAGCCATCAAGTTCATGGAAGAGCGTCGGGAGCCTTACAAGGTAGAGCTGATTCGCGATCTTCCGGAAGACGCAGAGATTTCCTTCTACCGCCAGGGCGAGTTTGTGGACCTGTGCGCAGGCCCTCACCTGATGAGCACCAAGGGAATCAAGGCATTTAAGTTGACCTCATCCTCCGGCGCATACTGGAGAGGAAATTCCGACAATGCCATGTTGCAGCGTATCTACGGCACCGCTTTTAATAAGAAAGAGGAGCTGGCGGAGTACCTGGAGTACCTGGAAAATGTGAAGAAGAGAGATCACAATAAGCTGGGCCGTGAGATGGAGCTGTTTACCACCGTTGATGTAATCGGACAGGGACTTCCGCTGCTGATGCCGAAGGGCGCAAAGATGGTGCAGACCATGCAGCGCTGGATTGAGGATGAGGAAGAGAAGCGCGGCTATCTGCGTACCAAGACTCCTCTGATGGCAAAGAGCGACTTATACAAGATTTCCGGCCATTGGGATCATTATAAGGAAGGCATGTTCGTGCTGGGCGATGAGGAGAAGGATAAAGAGGTTATGGCTCTTCGTCCGATGACCTGCCCATTCCAGTATTATGTATATAAGGCAAGCCAGAAATCCTACCGTGACCTGCCGCTGCGCTACGGCGAGACTTCTACTCTGTTCCGTAACGAGGATTCCGGCGAGATGCATGGTCTGACCCGTGTCCGCCAGTTTACCATTTCCGAGGGTCATCTGATCGTAAGACCGGACCAGATGGTAGAGGAGTTCAAGGGCTGTCTGGCACTGGCAAAATATTGTCTGGATACCCTGGGAGTCGGTGATGATGTAACCTACCGTCTGTCCAAGTGGGACCCGAACAATAAGGAAAAATACATCGGCGATGAGTCCGTATGGAATGAAACCCAGGGCCACATCCGCCAGGTATTAACCGAGCTGGGAATCCCATTCTATGAGGCAGAGGGAGAAGCCGCATTCTACGGCCCGAAGGTAGATATCCAGGCAAAGAACGTATACGGCAAGGAAGACACCATGATTACCATTCAGTGGGATGCGGTTCTGGCAGAGCAGTTTGATATGTACTACATTGACCAGAATGGCGACAAGGTTCGTCCTTACATCATCCACAGAACCTCCATGGGCTGCTACGAGAGAACCCTGGCATGGCTGATTGAGAAGTACGAAGGCAAGTTCCCGACCTGGCTGTGTCCGGAGCAGGTTCGTGTCCTTCCGATTTCTGAGAAGTATGAGGAGTATGCGGCACAGGTAGAGGCGAAGTTAAAGGAGAACGGCATTCTGGCAACCACCGACTACCGTTCCGAGAAGATTGGCTTCAAGATTCGCGAGACCAGACTGGCGAAGGTTCCTTACATGCTGGTTGTTGGCCAGAAGGAAGCGGAAGAAGGACTGGTATCTGTAAGAAGTCGTTTCGCAGGCGATGAAGGTGCAAAGAGCCTGGATGTATTTATCGACCAGATCTGCAAGGAAATCCGTACCAAGGAAATCCGGAAGGTGGAAGTGCAGGAAGAGCAGAAGTAAGGATTTCAGAAACAAAGATATAAAAAATGAAATGCAGATGAGAACGGGAGTTCCGTACAGAGTGCCTTCTCGTCTGCATTTTTGTTATTTATTTTGTTTCAATATGTTTTTTTCGATACTGCAAAGGCGTCTGTTGAAAACGTTTTTTGAAAATATTGGAAAAATAAGACTGGTTTTCAAATCCACAGCTAAAAGCAATAACACCAATTGAAAGGCCAGAGTATTTTAATAGATTTTTTGCTTTTTGAAGCCGGAAATTTAATATAAAATCCTGAATCGACTGATGGAAAGTATCCTGAAATAATCGATATAAGTAAGTGCGGTCAATACCAATGTAATTTGCGATATCGCTTACCTTTAAGTCAGAGCTTGGATAGTGCTGCTGAATATATTCAATTGCTGCTTTTAAATATTGTTCGGAACTGGATACGGGCTGGCTGGCGTGAGTATGAATCAGCAGAGAAAACATCTGATAGAGATTGCCTAAAAGCTCATATTCACGGGCAATGGAGGTCAGTTTAGGATAAGCCAGCATATGGAAAACGGCCTTTAATTTTTCATCATAATGATAGGAACGAACGAGAGAATTTTCATCATAACCGCAGCGCTTTAGAAGGTTCAATGCGTTATGTCCGTTAAAACCGACCCAGTAATAGGTCCAGGGCTCCGTAAAATCTGCCTGATAGTCAATACTTTCAAATGGTTTAATTAAAAATAAGTCTCCCTTCTTTATGGAATAAGATTTTGAAGGTGCATGATAGGTCCCTTTTCCGCTTAATACATAATGGATAATGTAATGGTCATAGGTTGTCGGCTTGGTATACCATCCCGGTATGCAATTATTTTTATGGCCGCTTTGGTAAACCAGCATATCGGTATTATGCGGTGGAGTAAGGGTAAAAAAGTTGAATTTTGAGTTGGCATCGTCTTTTCTTGTTGATAAATCTTCAAATTTATAGTTCTTTCCATCTTCTGTTTTTCCCATTTTTATAGTTCCTCCTTGGGTACAAGTATATCAGAAATAAAAATATTTACAACATGAAGAAAAAAAATATCAACATAAATGCAATGTAAATCGCAGAAAACAATGATAAAGTATATGTATAAGTTGCATGAGGAAATCAAATTATTAGATGGATAAAATGTCAAAATAACGAAAAAATATTGTATTAGAAATGTAAAAATCGGGTAAATACGATGTAAAAAAGAAATAGAATAATGCAACTTAAATTATAAAGAAAAAGGAGAAAGTAAAATGAAAAAAGTAATGGCGGCAGCACTTTGCAGTGCAATGGTAATTGGTTCTCTGGCAGGATGTTCCGGAAATGCTTCTTCTGGAAACACTCCTTCTGAAAATGTTTCTTCGGAAAGTAAGACAGCAGCGGAACAAAAAAAACAGGGCGGAGACGTTACCTGGTGGACGTGGAGTACGGAAGCGACAGATGCGTTTGCAAAACAGATTGAATTTGCAAAGTCAAAAAATCCGGAGTTAAACATTGATATTCAGTATACAGCAAATGCAGATTACTGGACGAAGCTTCCGGTTGCGATTGCTGGCGGAACCGGACCGGATATTTATCAGATGACCAGGCCTTCATTTGAATTGTATGCAGCGTCTAATCAGGCAATGGATTTGACTGAAGCAATTGAAAATTCACCAATCTTGAAAGAATATCTGGACAGCTTAAGGCCTGAGTTAAGAGATACTTATAAATTTGACGGAAAACAGATGGGCATTCCGATTACGGTAGAAAGTACGGCGATTGCTTATAACAAAGATATTTTCAAAGCGGCAGGTCTTCAGGATTTGACAGAAATCGAGGATAGCTGGACCTGGGATGATTTAAGAAAAATTGCGAATCAACTGACTGTGAAAAGTGAGAATGGTGAAACGGAGCAGTATGGTTTCTATGTGCCTGCAAACCGTATACCAACCTGGGAAATGATCTGGTCCCACGGATATGAGATGTTTGATAAGAAAGGAGAAGCCTGTACGCTGGATCAGCCGGAAATCGTGGAGGCTCTGCAGCCATTAGTGGATATGTATTCTGTGGACGGTGTATCTCCAAGCGTAGATGTTGTAACAACAACTTCTGGCGATGATATGTTTATCAGCGGCAAGATTGCGATGATTCCGGCCGGTATCTGGAAAGTTCCGTCTTATAATAATATTACTGCTTTTGAGTGGGATGTGGCGGAATTGCCATTTGACGCATCTACCGGAAAACGGGTATCATCCAGTAACGTGCTTGGATTGATGGTAAACCCGAACACAAAAAATCCGGATGCAGCGATTGCTTTATTAGAGCAGCTGGTTCAGCCGGAATGCCAGAAAATTCTTGCGGATACCCATACCTATATTCCGGTTCTCGAAAGTGCAAGAGACAGTTATTTTGAGGGAGATGTTCCGGATAATATCAATGCATTTAAGAATGCCCTGTCCTATGTACATCCGAATACATTAACTCAGTATATTCCATATGCACAGTTTTCAGCAGAATATGAGGAAGCATTAAGAAAGGCATATAGCGGAAGTGTAACTCTGGAGGAATCGTTCCGGGCTTTAAATGAAAAGGTAAATGCAGTAATGGAGGAAAATAAAGCACAGTTTGAATAGAAAAAGGGCAGTTTGCGAGGAGAGAAATGAATTATGGTTAAGTTAACAAAAAAAGAAAAGAAGCAGCTGCGAATCGGCTTACTGATGATTTCTCCCTGGCTGGCAGGGGTGATATGTTTTACATTGATTCCCCTGCTGTTAGCCTTTGGAATGAGTCTTACAAATTACAGCTTTTTATCAAAAAGCAAATTTGTGGGTTTTGATAATTACATTACAATGTTTACCAAGGATCCGCTGATTTGGAAGTCATTGGGAATTACATTTTTGTATGCTATACTGGCTGTTCCGATGCAGTTGGTTTTTGGATTTCTTTTGGCGAATCTGCTGAACCAGAAACTGCGTGGAATCGTGGTGTTCCGTACACTTTTTTATATTCCGTGTTTAATTGTCGTGGTATCATCTACTCTTTTATGGCGGCAGATGCTGGATACTGATCTTGGAATTGTCAATTTTCTGCTGACAAAGCTTGGATTTGGCAAGGTTTCCTGGTTGGCTTCAACAGGAACCATTATCGCAAGTACGGTATTCATTAGCTTGTGGCAGTCTGGAAAAATGATAATTATTAATCTTGCCGGCCTGCAGGGAATCCCCACCTCACTGTATGAGGCTGCAGATTTAGATGGCTGCAGCAAAATTCGTCAGGTATTTCATATTACACTGCCGTTAATGACACCGGTGCTTTTTATGAATCTTTTAATTGGTTTGATTGGCGCATTCAAATCATTTACGCTGATTAAAATCTTGACGAATGGCGGACCAGATAATGCCAGCCTTGTTTATATGCTGTATCTGTATAACAATGCATTTGTAAACTTCCGGTTAGGATATGCAAATGCAATGTCGATTTTACTGTTTGTAATTGTCGGCGCACTGACTTTGATTATATTCAGGACTTCAAAGAACTGGGTTTATTATGGAGGCGAATAATGAAGAGGAAAAGTGTTAGTGAAAAAACAATTCGAAAAGCAGTCTGCTACCTGATGCTTGGTGTGCTGACCGTTCTGTTTATGTTCCCGCTTTACTGGTTCTTTCTAAATTCGGTAAAAAGCTATGAACAAATATTTCAATTTCCACCTAAATTCTGGGTTTTGCCTCTTCGTCTTGAAAATTATCCGGAAGCGTATCAGTATCCGGCTCTGCAGTTTGGCCAGATGTTAAAAAATTCTGCAGTTATTACGCTGGTATCTGTCTTTGGTGCAGTTTTGTCCTCAACAATTGTGGCTTATGGATTTTCGAGGTTAAGATGGAGAGGAAGAGATGCTGTATTTGCTCTTGTCATACTAACTATGATTATTCCGACAGAAGTAGTGCTGACACCGCTGTATTTCATTTACAACAGGCTGCATCTGTTAGATACCTGGTTTCCGATTATTGCTCCTTATTTTTTTGCAAAGCCATTTTATACCTTTATGATTCGTCAGAATATGATGGGAATTCCGATAGAGATGGACGAATCAGCCGTTATTGATGGCTGTAATGTCTGGCAGCGATTATTTTATGTAATTCTGCCGCAGGTGAAGCCGGCGCTTCTTTCTGTTATGATTATGGCGATGCAGGATCAGTGGAACAATTACCTGGAACCATTAATTTACATTAATTCGAATTCCAAGCAGACAATATCGGTGGGTTTGACCTTTTTCAGCGGTATGTATAACATTCAGTGGAATCTGGTGTTTGCTGCAGCAGTAATTGTAGCGCTCCCTATTCTGATTGTGTTTGTGTTTTTACAGAAATACTTTATTCAGGGTGTTGTTGTATCCGGGGTAAAGGGTTAAAGCATGGAGAGGAAAAGAGGATGGATAAATATAAGTTTGATATGCATGTGCATACAAGTGAAACCAGCGGCTGCGGTGGAGTGGCGGCAGTGGATGTGGTGAGGTCCTACCATGAAGCCGGCTATCAGGGGATTATGATTTCCGACCATTATCACAAAGTATACTTTGATGGGCTGAAAGACATGGATATGTATCAAAAGATTGAACATTATTTGGAGGGATACCGTTCTGCGAAAGCGGAAGGAGAGCGCCTGGGGTTAGATGTGGTTCTGGGAATTGAGTTTCGGAATATTGAAACGGATAATGATTTTTTGATTGTAGGAATCACAGAAGAGTTTTTGCATGCTTTTCCGGAAACATATAATTTGCCGCTTAAGCAGGCGATTGATTTGTTCCATGAACATGGAATGCTGGTGATTCAGGCGCATCCGGTTCGGTTTCGGATACAGAATATGAAGGATGGGAAGCCTTTTAGTGGTTACAGAAATCATCAGATGTTGGAGATGCTTCGGGAAAAACCGGAAATAGAAGAGATTTCATTTCAGGAATGGGAAGAGGCAGTGAAAAATCATACATTTGAAAAATACAAATTTCCGCTGAAGCTTCGGGTGTGCCGGCTGCAATGTGAGGATGAATTGGACGGCATTGAAGTGTACAATGGAAATTATCATTGGGCTCAGGAACCGGAACAGATACTTCAGATTATGAAGCGGCATCCGGAATATATCCAGACATCTGCATCGGATTTCCATGAGCCGGGACATCTGGCGAGAGGTGGAATGGTTTTTAACTGCAGAGTGAAGAATTCTTTTGAACTGAAAAAAGCTCTGTTGGAAAATGGTATAATTGAGAGAATTCAGCGATAACAAGTTGGGGAGAGAGGGACAAGATGAAGATACATTTTTATGGAACAGGAGCTTCTGAAGGAGTGCCGGCGCTGTTCTGCGAATGTGAACACTGTAAAAAGATAAGAAATACAGGCGGAAAAAATTATCGAACCAGAACATCCGCTCAGATAGATGATGAGATTCTGATTGATTTTTCTATGGATAGTTATGCACAGGTGTTGTTTCGGGGGATGGATTTATCTAAAATCAATCATCTTTTGATTACACATTCTCATGAGGATCATTTCAATCCAACAGAATTAATGCGGATTAAACCGCCTATGGCTTTTTACAACAGAAAAAGAATGCTGAATATTTACGGAAACTCTACGGTAATTTATAAACTGCGGGAGTCGGAAAAATTGTACGATGTAAGGAAGGCGGATGTGAAAGATTACATAACGGATTATGAGATTTCGCCTTTTCAGAAATTTTCAATGGGGGAGTATCAGGTGACTGCATTACCGGCAAATCACGATAAGAGAGAAGCGTGTTTTATTTATGTATTGGAGCATGGAGATAAAACAATGCTTTACGGGCATGACACGGCGATGTTTTGTGAGGAAACCTGGGATGCTCTGGCTCAATTCCGATTTAATTGTGTTGTGCTGGACTGCACGATGGTGGAGGAAAGAGGGGTACTTACCGGGCATATGGGATTTCCGGAAAATGTGGAAATCCGGGAACGGATGGTAAAAGAAGAAATGGCCGATGAAGATACAGTCTTTATCGCAACCCATTTTGCTCATACGTTTAATCCGCTGCCGGCAAGAATTGAACCTATCTTTGAGAAACAGGGATTCCTTGCGGCCTATGACGGAATGGAAGTGAACTTTTAAAGGAAATCGTTCCCATCCGCTGTTGAAAAGAAACCGGAAGGAGCTGGTGTGAATATGTATTGTGACAGGAATGAAGGAGACATAATATGACCGGTGTTTGCAGAGAATGTAACAAAAAGAAGGATATATTCATGAGAAGCGCAGTATTTTACGGCAAGCATGATTTAAGAGTAGAAGACCGGATGAAACCAGAACCGGGAACACATGATGTACTGATTCAGGTGAAAGCCTGTGGTGTGTGTGGAACCGACATCCACATTTACGAAGGTGATAAAGGGGCTGCCGATGTAACGCCGCCAACGATATTAGGACATGAATTCTCAGGTATTGTTGTGGAAACCGGGCGGTCAGTTCGTAGCTGCAGACCGGGCGACCGGGTGTGTATTGATCCGAACTGTTATTGTGGAAAGTGTGAGCCGTGCCGGAATGGCGTTCCTCATTTCTGCCAGCATATGACAGGTTATGGAACAACGGTAAATGGAGGTTTTGCTGAGTTTTGTGCAGTAAACGAACGCCAGGTATATCGGCTGGGCGAACATACCACTTTTGAGCAGGGAGCTATGGCGGAGCCGTTGGCCTGCTGTCTTCACGGAATTGATATGTGTGATATAAAACCGGGGCATCAGGTAGTTGTTATCGGAGGCGGCATGATTGGCCTGCTTATGCTTCAGCTTGCGAAACTGGCGGGTGCGGCAAGAGTTGCTCTTGTTGAACCGGTGGAAAACAAAAGAATGATGGGACAGATGTTGGGTGCAGATATCTGCATTGACCCATTAAATCAGGATATAAAAGAAGCGCTGGAAGAAAAGAACATGAACTGGATCAATACGGTGATTGAATGTGTTGGAAAACCATCCATCATTCATCAGGCAATTGAAATTGCCGGGCCTAAGGCGGTTGTTATGATGTTTGGTTTGACGAAGCCAGATGAGGAGGTAAAAATTAAACCATTCGAAATCTTTCAAAAGGAACTGGAATTGAAAGCGTCCTATATCAATCCGAACACTCAGAAACGGGCATTGGATTTGATTGATTCGGGAAGGGTGGATGTGAGCTGTATGATTGCGGAGTGCTGCGGATTGGAAAAACTGGAGAAAATTTTATCGAATCCGGAACTTCGCACGAAGGGAAAATATATTATTTCACCGGAAATTTGAGCGAATTCTATACAATTCATTCCTGACAGTGCTTCATTGGGGGTCTGCATGAATCCGGGAAGAGAACGCAGCCGAAGCATTAACGGCTGCGCACCATGGTATAAATCCCCATTTCCTGAAATCCGATGGAACGGTAGATGCGTCCGGCCGCCGGATTGCTGTAAAATAGACATAAAAATTTCATACCATCCTGAAGGCAGTCCTGACAGAGCTTTGTCACCACTGCCTTTGCGTATCCACAGCCTCTTTTGGCAGGCAGAGTGGCTACGCCGATGACCATGGCGGAGATGCTGTTTTCTGCGGAGGTCTGGGCAACGGACAGGAGAGTATCTCCCTCAAAGATGCCATAGGTGCGTCCGAGGACGGAGACATTCTGGCGGATATCGTCAAATACCTGCTCCTTCGGCCGGTCCCGGTAGGTGTAGGCGAACTCATCAATCTGTACATAAAGGTCATAGATGGCCGGAATATCTTCCTCCGTGAGCCTGCGGACGCCGGAAACCGGATGTGGTTTTGAAACATCCGGTTTTGCCGCATCAGCCGGAGCTGGAGCCATATGGTCCAGCTTCGCCAGGTAAGTTGGAATGACATTTTTTTCTTCCATAAAGGAGAGCAGCGGGGTAATCCGTTCATTCCTTCCGCTTAGATTTTGGAAATGAGCCGCCTGAAGAAAATCGGCAATCTCTTTGTAATTGCAGGCGTCGGTGTGGCTGTATACCAGAAAATTGCCCCGGTAGTCCAGAATGAAGTAGGGAAAGACCGTGCCGGGCTGCCAGTTATCTGCGGTATAGCAGGAAACCTGGTCGGATTCCATGCCGAACTGCTCGATATCGCCGATAAGAAATAAGTTGAATTCCGGTTCGGCAGACAGGTATTGAAGCACCTCTTTTGTGTGTGAATTAGTTAATTTCTGCATAGAATAGGACCCCTTTCCGAATAAAATTAATTCATTATAGGATAGAGGCGGCAAATTGTCAAGAAAATTTAACTCACACCTTGAGACCTGCCAGATAACTTTCGTGAGTTGCCACAGCCGCATTTCCGGCTTTTACCGCACTGCCGACCACATACGTAAGATTTAGAGAAGATTTTTAGTTGACATTTTAACGTTAAGGGATTAGAATGACATTAGCTAGAAGAGCATTATGTGCACTGCGCATGGCAAAAGCCCTTGGAGGTGTGGACTCCAAGGGCTTTTTTGCTCGTTAAGGTGAGCGAATCCTTATGGGCTGGTGCTATCATTTATCTCTGTCCAGCCACTTGCAGATGTAGTAGCTAACCACACCTGCCAGTACAGAGATAAGAAAAGCAATTATGTACTGCACTGCGTATGCACCTCCTTTCTGCTGGAGGAGTGACAGCAGATCTATGATATCACCCTTTCTTGAAACATTCCATATATTACCAAAAAATATTTCCTGTTTTAGAAAAAATTAAGAAATCAGATTATGCCTGTCATGTAACGAATTCTGCGGCATAAACGATTCTTTTCCTTTTCTTGTGATACCCCTAAAAATATGATATGATGTAGCTTATACCATATATTTTTGAAAGGAAGAACGCCAAGATGGATACAATTTCGATTTTAGAGGAACTTCGGGACCGGGCGAAGCGGGAGCCGGAGGTAAGACGGCAGCTTTTGGAAACCAGAAACGGGGAAAATCCGGTATCTGCGTTCTGCAGAAAATGCGTGGAGTTGGGGTATCCGATTTATGAGATGGACCTGCTTCAGGCCGGGGAGGAATTTTACGCGTCCATAAAGAGAAGCACCAATGGCGGCGGGGAAAATTCGCCGGTGCTGGAAGGGGAAGATGATTTGTACGAGTTATTTTTCCTGGAACTTTAACGGGATATCCTCCAGGTGGGAGACTAAAAAATGGAAGAAAAGGAAAATAGAATGAACATGAATGATAACAGCAAAGAGAGAAAAGAAGCGTTGGCTGAGGCGGCAGGTTTCAGAAAGGAGGCAGCTTCCGGGAAGAATATTGATTCCGGGAAGGATGCCGCTCCCGGTCAGTCCCCTCACAAGCGCCGTGTCCGCTACAAGGGCACGCATCCAAGAAAATTCGAGGAAAAATACAAGGAGCATCAGCCGGAAAAATATGCGGATACCATCGAAAAAGTAATCCGGAAGGGCAGTACTCCGGCGGGGATGCATATTTCCATCTGCGTGAAGGAAATCCTGGATTTCCTTCAGATAAAGCCGGGGCAGAAGGGACTGGATGCCACGCTGGGCTACGGCGGCCACACCCAGGAGATGTTAAGATGCTTAGACGGCCAGGGGCATCTGTATGCCCTTGATGTGGACCCTATCGAGATGGCGAAGACGAAGGCGCGGCTGGAGGGACTGGGCTTTGGACCGGAGATTTTAACCATCCGTCAGCTTAATTTTGCCTATATCGACCAGATGGCCGCGGAGTACGGTCCCTTTGATTTTATCCTGGCGGATTTAGGCGTGTCTTCCATGCAGATTGACAATCCGGAGCGGGGATTTTCCTATAAGCATGAAGGTCCTCTGGACCTTCGTCTGAATCCGGAGAAGGGGACTTCGGCGGCAGAGCGGTTAAAGGAAGTGACCCAGGAGGAGCTGGCGGGCATGCTGGCGGAGAATTCCGATGAGCCTTATGCGGAGGAGATTTCCAGGGCGGTCATGCAGGAATTTAGGAAGGGAAGAGAGATTGCAACCACCACACAGCTGAAGGATGTGATTGAAAAAGCCCTTTCTTTTATACCGGAAAAGGAGCGGAAGGAGGCAGTGAAAAAGTCCTGCCAGAGAACCTTCCAGGCCCTGCGGATTGATGTGAACAGTGAGTTTGAGGTGCTGGAGGCGTTTCTGGAAAAGCTTCCGGGCGTGCTGGCAGAAGGCGGCCGGGTGGCCGTTCTGACCTTCCATTCCGGTGAAGACCGGATGGTGAAGAAGGCCTTTAAACGGTTCAAAAAAGAAGGAATTTACAGTGAGATTGCAGAGGATGTGATTCGGCCGTCCGCAGAGGAATGCGCGCGGAACAGCCGGGCAAAATCAACCAAGATGCGGTGGGCCGTGAAGGCCTGAACGGGGGAAACAAAGCTGGAGGCGGCGTTATAAAAAGTGCGAAAGAAGAGGGGTAAGAAAGAAAATGATACATGGAATCAACTGGGTGAAAACCCATCGTTACTGTCTGGTTGGACTGTATCTGTTTGTGTTTTTAATCGGCTTTTTCCTGCTGGAGCGGTTCGCACCGGAACCCAGATATATTCTTCACAGCGTAATCGACGACTGGATTCCTTTTTGCGAATGGTTTGTGATTCCCTATTTTTTATGGTATGCCTGGGTGCCGGTGTTCCTGATATTTTTCATGGTAACGGATAAGGAAGCATACCTGAAGCTGTGCTTTATCCTGTTTACCGGAGCCACCCTGTGTCTGGTGATTTATGCGGTCTGGCCAAATGGCCTGGAGCTCCGGCGGGAGATTGAGGCCGATAATTTCTGCGCAGATGTGGTGCGCTTTGTGAGAAGCATCGACCCCGCCTGCAATGTCTGTCCCTCCATCCATGTGTCCAGCACGGCGGCGATCCACTTGGTCATCCGGCGGTCGAAGGCGTTTCGGGACAGCAGGAGGATGAAGGGCCTGTCCTGGGCAGTCACCATTGCAATCTGCATTTCTACCTTATTTATCAAGCAGCATTCCGTTATCGATGTGTTCTGGGGATGGGTGCTCAGCTATGTGCTTTACCGGGCCGCCTATTCAAAACATATTTATTATAAAATTTAATCAATGCAGATAAGAAAAAGTTATAGATAAGAGAAAATTTAGAAAATCGTTAAAAAAAATAAATAAAATTTTCACAATCAAACCGGACATGTCACAGGAACGGGATATTTGGAAAAATGGAAAAATCCGAAAGAAAGCAGGAGAGAACAGCCGGTTCTTTCCATTTTGCAGTCTGAAAACCGATGTTTGGAAGGGTGAAAAAAAGGAAACCGGATGGTATGTTTCAGGATAAAAACAATCCGGACCTGTATATGAGAGAAGCAGAGTCGGCCGTGGAGGGCTGTCTCTGCTTTTTTCGGCGTAATTGTGCAAACTTTAACAAAAATAGAAGGAAATTGCTCATTTTCAGACCGGGAAAAAGGACAAATGGAAGGAAAAACAGGCAAATTCGCAGGGAAAATAGAATTGTATACAAGAAAAAATTGTGTTATACTGTGTAAGATAGCCAGACTGAACAGGTCAGCAGTCTGGCTTCAAATTTGAAAAATGTTATAGAAAGAGGGTTAGTTAGATGGGTTTGGCTACATTTAAAGGCGGCATTCATCCATATGAAGGAAAAGAGCTGTCAGAGAACAAACCGGTTCAGGAACTGCTTCCGAAGGGCGAGCTGGTATACCCGATGTCTCAGCATATCGGCGCACCGGCAAAGCCGCTTGTGAAGAAGGGCGACCGTGTGTTAGCAGGCCAGAAGATCGGCGAAGCAGGCGGATTTATCTCCGCAAACGTCATCTGTTCCGTATCCGGTACCGTGAAGGCAGTAGAGCCTCGTCTGATGGTAAACGGTCAGATGGTAACCAGTATTATCGTGGAAAATGACGGGCTGTATGAAACCATTCCTGGCTACGGCGAGGAACGTGATTACACCAAGCTTTCCAAGGAAGAAATCCGCAATATCGTAAAAGAGGCCGGAATCGTCGGATTAGGCGGCGCAGGCTTCCCGACTCATGTAAAGCTGTCTCCGAAGGATGAAGCAAAGATTGATTACATCCTGGTAAATGGTGCAGAGTGTGAGCCGTACTTAACCTCCGACTACCGCATGATGCTGGAAGAGCCGGAGAAAATCGTGGGCGGATTAAAGGTAATCCTGTCTCTGTTTGATAATGCCAGGGGCGTGATCGGCATCGAGAACAACAAGCCGGAGGGCATCAAAAAGCTTCAGGAGCTTGTAAAGGATGAACCGAAAATCGAAGTGAGAGAACTGCTTACCAAGTACCCGCAGGGCGGCGAGCGTTCTTTGATTTATGCGGTAACCGGCAGAAGCGTAAACTCCTCCATGCTTCCGGCAGATGCAGGCTGCATCGTGGACAACATCGATACCGTGATTGCCATTTACAATGCGGTATGCCGGCAGACTCCTCTGGTGAGAAAGATCATCACCGTGACCGGAGATGCGGTTGCCAATCCGCAGAACTTCAGTGTGAAGCTGGGAACCAACTATCAGGAGCTGTTAGAGGCAGCAGGCGGCTTCAAGACGGAGCCGGAGAAGATCATATCCGGCGGTCCGATGATGGGCCAGGCGCTGTTCTCCGTGGACCTGCCTGTAACCAAGACTTCCTCCGCGCTCACCTGCTTTACCAAAGATATGGTAGCAGAACAGGAGCCGACTCCATGTATCCGCTGCGGACGCTGCGTTTCGGTCTGCCCCAGCCACATCGTACCACCGATGATGATGAAGGCGGCATTAAACGACGACTGCGAAACCTTTGAGAAGATAAACGGCATGGAATGTATGGAATGCGGAAGCTGTACCTATGTTTGTCCTGCAAAGCGTCCTCTTACCCAGGCCTTTAAGGATATGAGAAGACAGGTTGCGGCAAACCGCAGAAAGAAAGCGTAGGAGGGACGAAAGAATGAGTCGATTATTAAACGTATCATCCTCCCCTCACGTAAGGGACACGGTGACAACGAAAAGTATTATGTACGATGTGCTGATTGCCATGCTTCCGGCAGCAGCCTTCGGTGTGTATCAGTTTGGCTTCCATGCACTGATGGTGATCGTATTAACCATGCTTGCATGCGTAGTCAGTGAATATGTATATCAGGTGTTTATGCATCGTCCGATTACCATTGCGGACGGCAGTGCTTTAGTGACCGGTATGATTCTGGCACTTAACATGCCTCCGGAAATCCCGGTATGGATGCCTGCATTAGGCGGCGTATTTGCCATCATCATCGTAAAGCAGTTATACGGCGGTCTGGGCCAGAACTTCATGAACCCGGCATTGGCGGCAAGATGTTTCCTGTTAATTTCCTTTGCGGGAAAGATGACCACCTTTACCTTGGACGGTGTATCCGGAGCAACTCCTCTGGCACAGTTAAAGGCCGGCAATATGGTGGATGTTCCGGCTATGTTTATCGGACGGATTCCTGGAACCATCGGTGAGGTTTCTGTGATTGCACTGTTAATCGGCGCGGCTTACATGTTAGTGAAAAAGATCATCAGCATCCGGATTCCGGCAGCTTATATCATCACCTTCTCCCTGTTCGTGCTGATTTTCGGCGGACATGGCTTCGACCTGGGATTCTTAGCTGCTCACCTTTGCGGCGGCGGCCTGATCTTCGGTGCATTCTTCATGGCAACCGACTATGTGACCAGTCCGATTACACCAAAGGGACAGATTGTATTCGGTATCCTGTTAGGCTGCCTGACCGGATTATTCCGTTTGTTCGGCGGTTCTGCAGAAGGCGTATCCTACGCGATTATCATCAGCAATATCTTAGTGCCGCTGATTGAGAAGTTAACCCTTCCGAAGGCATTTGGAAAGGAGGGCAAGTAAGATGAAAAAAGGCGGATTTATGAAAGACGCGGTGATTTTATTTGCGATCACTCTGGTTTCCGGCCTCCTGTTAGGCGGCGTTTACGAGATGACCAAGGAGCCGATTATGAAAGCTCAGCTGGCAGCAAGTCTGGAAAAATACAAGCTTGCTTACCCGGATGCAGCCGATTTCAAATTTGATCAGGCGATTCAGGATCAGGTGGCAGTGTCCAAGGAAACTCTGGCAGCAGAAAAGCCGGAATTCGGCGGAGTCGAAGTGGATAACGCGCTGAATGCGGTTGACGCTTCCGGCAATGTCATCGGATATATCGTAACGGCTTCTTCCAATGACAGCTACGGCGGAGCCGTAAAGGTTTCGGTCGGTATTACCAAAGAGGGTATGATTACCGGTATGGAGATCCTGGAAATCAACGATACTCCAGGTCTTGGTATGAAAGCGGTTGAGCCTGAGTTCAAGGATCAGTACAAGGGCAAGACGGTAGATGAATTTTCTGTAACAAAGGGTGGCAGCGCTTCCGATTCTGAGATTGATGCAATCAGCGGTGCGACCATTACTTCAAATGCAGTAACAAATGCAGTCAATGCGGCTCTTTACTTTACCGCTAACTGCATCGCGAAATAGGAGGTGGGAAGACATGAATAATTGTACAGAACGTTTACATAACGGTATTATTAAAGAGAACCCTACCTTCGTCCTGATGCTTGGTATGTGTCCGACCCTGGCTGTTACCACATCCGCTATGAATGGACTGGGAATGGGCCTTTCCACTACGGTGGTTCTGCTGTTCTCAAATATGTTAATTTCTGCGCTGCGTAAGATTATTCCGGATCGTGTAAGAATCCCGGCGTACATCGTAATCGTGGCGACTCTGGTTACGATCGTACAGCTTTTATTACAGGCATATGTGCCAAGCATTTATTCTGCTCTTGGTATCTATATTCCTCTGATCGTAGTAAACTGTATCATCCTGGGCCGTGCGGAGTCCTATGCTTCCAAGAACAGTGTGCTGCCGTCCACCTTTGACGGTATCGGCATGGGTCTTGGATTTACCTTAGGTCTGACCTGCATCGGTATCTTCCGTGAGCTGCTTGGCGCAGGTTCCTTCTTCGGTATGCAGATTATTCCGGAAGAGTACAACATCGCCATCTTTGTACTGGCTCCCGGCGCATTCTTCGTTCTGGCTATGCTGACCGCATTACAGAACAAGTTCAAGGCTCCTTCTGCAACCAATGGTTCCGTACAGCAGTCCAAGCTGGCATGCGGCGGCAACTGCGCGAAGTGCTCCGGTTCTTCCTGCATGGCAAACCATGAGGTTCTGGAGACCAGAAAGCGTCAGGCAGAAGAGGCGGCTCTGGCAAAGAAGAAGGCTGCATTAGCGGCAAAGGAAGCAGGATTAAAGGCTGCAACCGAAAAGAAAGAACAATAGGAGGATGGAAAGATGAAAGAGATTCTGTTAATCATCATCGGCTCTGCCCTGGTAAATAACGTTGTATTAAGCCAGTTCCTGGGTCTGTGTCCATTCCTTGGAGTTTCCAAAAAGACGGAGACTTCCGCCGGCATGGGTGCAGCAGTACTGTTCGTTATTACCCTGGCATGTATCGCTACCAGCTTGATTTATACTTACATTATGATTCCGCTGAACATTTCCTACCTGCAGACCATCGTGTTCATCCTTGTGATTGCAGCGCTGGTTCAGTTCGTAGAGATGTTCTTAAAGAAGAATATGGTTTCCCTGTATGAATCTCTGGGTGTGTATCTGCCGTTAATTACTACCAACTGTGCCGTGCTCGGTACGGCCCTGACCAACGTACAGAAGGAATACACCTTCCTGCAGAGCGTGGCGAACGGAGTTGGTATTTCCGTAGGATTTTTAATCGCAATTGTTATGTTAGCCGGTGTCCGTGAAAAAATCGAGGGCAATGATATCCCATACAGCTTCCAGGGAACCCCAATCGTCCTGATTACTTCTGGCCTGATGGCGATTGCATTTTTCGGATTTTCCGGATTAATTTAAGGGAGGAGACGAAGAATGAACGTAATGGGTATTATTATTGCTGCAGCAGTAGTCGGCGCGGTCGGTTTGATCATCGGCGTGCTCCTTGGCGTGGCAAGTGAAAAGTTTAAAGTAGAAGTAGACGAGAAGGAAATTCTGGTCCGCAATGAGCTGCCCGGTAATAACTGCGGTGGCTGCGGATATGCAGGCTGTGACGCGCTGGCAAAGGCAATCGCAGCCGGAGCTGCAGCCGTTGACGCATGTCCGGTAGGCGGCTCTGCAGTAGGCGCAAAGATTGCTTCCATCATGGGCGTGGAAAGCGGAAGCGCAGAGAAGAAGGTTGCTTTCGTAAAGTGTAAAGGCACCTGCGACAAGACCAACATGCAGTACCGCTACTACGGCATCGATGACTGCCGGAAGGTATCGGTTGTTCCGGGCGCAGGCGAGAAGGCCTGTGCATACGGCTGTATGGGCTACGGTACCTGTGTGAAGGCCTGCCAGTTCGACGCCATCCATGTAGTAGACGGCGTGGCAATCGTGGACAAGGAGAAGTGTGTAGCCTGCGGCAAGTGCGTGGCTGCCTGCCCGAACCACTTAATCGAGCTGGTTCCTTACAGCGCAAAGCATCTGGTTCAGTGCTCCTCCCATGATAAGGGCAAGGACGTTAAGGCGAAGTGCGAGAGCGGCTGTATCGGCTGTACCTTATGTACCAAGCAGTGTGAGGTTGGTGCGATCCACATGGAGAACAATCTGGCTGTGATTGATTACAGTCTGTGTACCAACTGCGGCAAGTGCGCTGAGAAGTGCCCTGCAAAGGTAATTCAGTAGAAGAAAAAGAAATGAAAAACTCCGTATATGCAATCCGGCAGTGAGAAGCTGCTATGGATTGGGTATGCGGAGTTTTTTCGTGTCTTACCACTGGAGTGTTTCAATTCGGCAATCATGTTTCTTCGTTTTTGGGTCGTAATTAATACCGACAAGAAGAATATTTCCAAGATATTCTTTTAAGGCGCCGGTATA
>JAUNPZ010000166.1 GCA_030536455.1 Lachnospiraceae bacterium
CCGGAAAGCCGGAAACTAGGAAGTTCCGGAAGTGCCGAAACGCTGGAAACGAGGAAGCGCCGGAAATAAGAAAGCGCTGGAAACGATTGAAAACAGAAAGAATTGAGCAGAGATGAATAAAAATGCATTGATTACATGTGAACATGTAGATTTTGGATATGAGAATCACGATGCCGTGATTGATGTCAGCATGGAGATAGAGTCTGGGGATTATCTGTGCATCGTGGGGGAAAACGGCTCCGGCAAGAGTACCCTGATGAAAGGAATTTTAGGGCTGCTAAAGCCCACCGGAGGAACCCTGCAGGTCAGCGATGAGCTGAAGCGGACGGGAATCGGCTATCTGCCCCAGCAGACGGCGGCCCAGAAGGATTTTCCGGCTACCGTGTATGAGGTAGTCCAGTCCGGCTGTTTAAGCCGCCGGGGAATCCGTCCCTTCTATACGAAAGAGGAGAAGCGGCTGACTATGGAGAGTATGGAAAAGCTGGGAATCACACAGCTTAAGAACCACTGCTACCGGGAACTTTCCGGCGGACAGCAGCAGCGGGTGCTGATTGCGCGGGCGCTGTGTGCCACCAGCCGCCTTCTGATTCTGGATGAGCCGATTACGGGACTGGACCCGTCCGCGATCCAGGAACTTTATGAGATTATCCGGAGGCTGAACCGGGAGGAGAAGGTGACCATCCTGATGGTATCCCACGACATTCAGAATGTGGTGAACCAGGCCAACAAGATTCTCCACCTGCAGCGGAAGGTGCTGTTTTACGGAGACGTCAATGCATATCGGAAGAGTCCGGTGGGAAAGCGGTTCCTGGGAGGTGAAGAGGAATGAGCCTGATTGCGGAAATGTTATCTTATCCATTTTTAGTAAGAGCCTTTATCGGCGGGATACTGGTATCCCTGTGTGCATCCCTTCTGGGTGTGAGCCTGGTGCTGAAGCGGTATTCCATGATTGGAGACGGGCTTTCCCATGTGTCATTCGGCGCCCTGTCGGTGGCGATTGCGGTAGGCTGGTCCCCGCTGGCGGTCTCCATTCCGGTGGTGGTGCTGGCGGCCTTTTTCCTTCTTCGGATCACGGAGAACGGGAAGCTGAAAAGCGATGCGGCCATCGCCATGATTTCAGCCAGCGCTCTGGCCATCGGTATTATCGTCACCTCCATGACTACGGGGATGACCACCGATATCAGCAGCTACATGTTCGGAAGCATCCTGGCCATGACGCCGTCGGACGTGGTATTCAGCGGGGCGCTGTCACTGGTGGTGCTGGGATTATTCGTATTTGGTTATCATAAGATGTTTGCGGTGACCTTTGACGAGAATTTCGCCAAGGCAACCGGTGTCCGGGTGGATGTTTACAATGTGCTGACTGCCATTTTGACGGCGGTTACCATCGTGCTGGGAATGCGGATGATGGGAGCCATGCTGATTTCTAGCCTGATCATCTTCCCGGCCCTGACCTCCATGCGGGTATTCAAAAGCTTCCGGGGCGTTATCATCTCCTCCGGGGTGGTTTCCATGGTCTGCTTTGCGGCGGGCATGGTGGCTTCCTACACCTTTTCCACACCGGCCGGGGCAAGCGTGGTGGTGGTGAACCTGATCTGTTTCCTGCTGTTTACGGCCTGGCAGGCAGCCGGCCGGTTAAGAGGCTGATGGTATTAAAATGGTATTAAGATTTTCTCATCTTCTTGACGGAACCGCCGGAATACCGCATACTGATAGGGAGTGTGGTTTTGGACGGAGCCAATGTGGCAGAAATGGGGGCCTGGCGGGCGCGCAACCGCATCATATTACAGAATAGAAACCAGGGAATGAAACGAACTATGAATCAGATGAATCAAGATAAGAATCAGAATCAAAAACAAAACGCCTTTTTTGGCAGGAAGACGGGGCGGAGCAAACACCGGACCGGGACAGCCGGGACCGTCGGGCGAATCACGAAGAAAGGACAGCCCGGTTCCGTCTGGGAGAGGATGAAAGCGCTGCTTCACATCCGGCGGCATCTGTCCCAGACACAGTTTATTGTATATGGATTTTTTGGCATTATCTTAACCGGCACCCTTCTTTTGATGCTTCCGATCTCCAACCGGGGCGGGGACAGCCTGGGCTTTATCAACTGCCTGTTTACCGCCACCAGCGCCACCTGCGTGACGGGGCTGATCGCGGCGGATACCTGGAGCCAGTGGTCGCTGTTCGGCCAGCTGGTGATTATCACCATGATACAGATCGGCGGTCTTGGATTTATCACCATCGGCGTGTTTATCTCCATTGTTCTGCGAAGAAAAATCGGTCTGAAGGAGAGAGGGCTGATGCAGGAGAGCGTGAATACGCTGCAGATCGGCGGCGTGGTGCGCCTGGCGAAAAAGATCATCCAGGGAACGGCTGTGATAGAAGGAGTGGGAGCGCTGCTTCTGGCAATCCGGTTTGTGCCGGAGGTGGGCCTGCTGAAGGGGGTATATTACGGAATTTTTCACTCCATATCCGCCTTTTGCAATGCCGGGTTTGACCTGATGGGATTCCGGGAGCCTTACAGTTCCCTTACTTATTATTATGATGACTGGCTGGTAAACCTTACCATTATGAGCCTGATTGTCATAGGCGGCATCGGCTTTGTGGTGTGGGATGACATTGCCCGCCACGGCCTGAAGTTCCGCAAATACATGCTGCACACGAAGATTGTGCTGGTGACGACCGGCATCCTCCTTTTCGGCGGCGCCTTCCTGTTCTTTATCCTGGAGCGGAATAATCTGCTGGTGGGAATGAACCTGAGCGGAAAGGTGTGGACCTCTCTGTTCAGCTCCGTGACAGCCAGAACGGCAGGCTTTAATACCACGGATACGGCGGCGCTGACAGACGGCAGCAAGCTGCTGACCATTATCCTGATGTTCATCGGAGGAAGCCCCGGTTCTACGGCCGGCGGTATCAAGACGACCACGCTGGTGGTTCTGCTTTTGAATATCCGGGCCAACATCGGGCAGACCTACGGAGTAAATATCGGAAACCGGAGACTGGAGGATGATGCGGTCCGCCAGGCCAGTCTGATTATGATTACCAATCTGACGCTGACTTTGCTGGCCTCCCTGTGGCTGGTTGCGCTGCAGCCAGATCTTTTGATGTCAGATGTATTATTTGAAACATTTTCCGCGATGGGTACGGTAGGCATGTCCACGGGAATCACCAGGGCGCTGCTTCCGGCTTCCAGAATCGCGCTGATTGTGCTGATGTTCTGCGGAAGGGTAGGAAGCCTTTCCTCGGCGCTGGCATTTACCCAGTCGAAGAAAAAACCGCCGGTTATGCAGCCGGTAGAGCGGATTACAGTAGGATAGAGGAGGAATTTTAAGGAAATGAAGTCGATTTTAATTATTGGAATGGGACGGTTCGGCCAGCATCTGTGTGAGAACCTGGCAAAGCTGGACAATGAGATTATGATTGTGGACCAGGAGGAGGAGCGGTTAGAGGCCATGCTTCCGCTGGTTGTCAGCGCAAAAATCGGTGACTGTACCAATGAAGCCGTGTTAAAGAGCCTGGGCGTGGCAAATTTTGATATCTGCTTTGTGTGTATCGGAACCAATTTCCAGAGCAGTCTGGAGATTACCAGCATGATCAAGGAGATGGGAGCCAGATATGTAGTCAGCAAGGCAAACCGGGATATCCATGCCAAGTTCCTTCTGCGGAACGGAGCCGACGAGGTCATCTATCCGGACCGGGATATTGCGGAACGGCTGGCCGTGCGCTACAGCGCAAACCATGTATTTGATTACATTGAGCTGACCGATGAATTTTCCATCTATGAGATTCCTCCGCTGCCCCAGTGGGCCGGAAGCAGCCTGAAGGATTTGAAGCTGCGGAATCATTACAACATCAGCATTCTGGCGGTGAAGAGAGCCAACGGAGACTTAGGGATGATGCCGAAGGCCGATTATGTGATTCAGGCCGATGAGCATCTGATGGTAATCGGACGGAATGAGGATGTGGATAAGCTGCTGGCGCTGATGAATTGAGTTGTGCGGCGGTTTCAGCGGAAACGAATTTTCAAACCTGTTTTTGTGACAGCTTGACTTTCTGCGTTCTTTGTGCCAGAATAAGAGACGGTGCAAGGAACGCATTTTATTTTCTGAAAGGGATGGGAGAGAAAACTTTCCTATTTTTCCTGTATGTGCTGCGAAGCACGCACAGGGTGGAGAAACGGATGCTTCGCAGAATGGTGTCTTTGATTGAAAGAAGGATGAAAAATGACAAAGATTGACGTAATTTCCGGTTTCCTGGGAGCTGGAAAGACTACATTTATTAAAAAGCTTCTGCAGGAGGCGATTGCAGGCGAGCAGGTGGTATTGATTGAGAATGAATTTGGCGAGATTGGCATTGACGGCGGATTCTTAAAGGATGCCGGCATCGAGATTCGGGAGATGAACTCCGGCTGTATCTGCTGTTCTCTGGTAGGTGATTTTGGAAAGTCTCTGGAGGAAGTGATTACCAGATATCAGCCGCAGCGCGTGATTATCGAGCCTTCCGGCGTGGGCAAGCTGTCGGATGTAATGAAGGCGGTCCGTGATGTGTCCGCAAACCTGGATGTGGAGCTGAACAGCTCTGTTACCGTGGTGGATGTAAAGAAGTGTAAGATGTATATGAAGAATTTTGGTGAATTCTTCAATAACCAGATTGAGTATGCAGGCAATATCGTGCTGAGCCGTACTGATGTTGCGGACCATGACAAGGTAGAGGCTGCGGTTGCCATGATTCGGGAGCATAATGCGGAAGCAACCATCATCACTACTCCGATTGACCAGCTTACCGGACCGCAGCTTCTGGAAATCATCGAGAAGCCGGATACCATGATGGCAGACCTGATGGCCCAGGTAAAGGAAGAGTATCACGAGCATGTGCATGAGCACGACCATGAGCACCATCACGGCCATGAGCATGACGAGGACTGTGACTGCGGCTGCCACGATCATGACCACGATTACCATCACGACCACGAGGACGAGCATGACCATGAGCATCATCACGGCCACGAGCATGACGAGGACTGTGACTGCGGCTGCCACGAT
>JAUNPZ010000167.1 GCA_030536455.1 Lachnospiraceae bacterium
AGAAGGTGTGAGAGTGATTGATTAAGGAGGAAACCGGTGATATGAATACCATTGACGCAAAACTGCTCCAGAAAGCATTTTTAGCTGGAGCGACCAATCTGGAAGCGAAAAAGGAGTGGATTAACGAATTGAATGTGTTCCCGGTTCCGGATGGAGATACGGGAACGAATATGACACTGACCATTATGGCGGCAGCCAGAGAGGTGGCTGCCATTGAGAATCCGACCATGGAGACACTGGCGAAGGCCATCTCCTCCGGCTCCTTAAGAGGAGCAAGAGGAAACTCCGGCGTTATCCTGTCCCAGTTATTCCGCGGCTTTACCAAGGAAATCAAGACCTGCAGGGAGATTGACACCACCACCCTCGCCAATGCCTTCGTCCGGGCGACGGAGACGGCCTACAAGGCGGTTATGAAGCCGAAGGAGGGCACCATCCTGACGGTTGCCAGAGGAATGTCGGAAAAGGCAGCAGAGCTGGCGGAGGAGACCGACGATATCCTGGTTTTCGCGGAGAAGGTAATCGAGGAAGGCGACACGGTATTGAGCCAGACTCCGGAGATGCTTCCGGTTCTGAAGCAGGCCGGCGTGGTTGACTCCGGCGGACAGGGCCTGATGCAGGTATTAAAGGGCTGCTTGGACGGCCTGATGGGCAAGGAAATCGATGTGGCTGCAGCCGTGGGCGCAGGAAAACCGGCGCAGGCTCCGGCCGCTCCATCCATGGACAAGTCCCAGATTGACACTGCCAATATCAAGTTCGGATACTGCACCGAATTTATTATCAATGCGGATAAGGAATTTACCGAGAAGGACGAGCTGGAATTCAAGTCTTATCTGGAAGAGCTGGGAGATTCCATCGTAGTGGTTGCAGATGAGGATGTGGTGAAGGTCCATGTACACACCAATCATCCGGGTCTGGCATTCGAGAAGGCCCTCACCTATGGTTCTCTTTCCAGAATGAAGGTAGACAACATGCGGGAAGAGCATGAAGAGCGGCTGATCAAGGATGCGGAGAAGATTGCTTCTGAGCAGAAGGCCCAGGCTGAGGCTGCAAAGAAGGACGAGCCGAGAAAGCCGTTTGGTTTTATCGCCGTTTCCGTAGGCGAAGGCTTATCGGAAATCTTTAAGGGAATCGGAGCGGACTACCTGATTGAAGGCGGTCAGACCATGAACCCAAGCACCGAAGACATCTTAAATGCTGTAGACCAGGTGAATGCGGACATCATCTTCGTACTGCCGAATAACAAGAACATTATCCTGGCAGCGGAGCAGGCGGTTCATCTGACGGAGGGAAAGAAGCTGGTTGTGGTTCCTTCTAAGACGGTTCCTCAGGGCATCACCGCTCTGATCAACTTCATGCCGGATTTATCTGCGGAGGAGAATCTGGAGAATATGAAGTCGGAGATGGCGCGGGTGAAGACCGGCCAGATTACTTACGCCGTCCGCACCACGAACATTGACGGCATGGATATCAAGGAAGGCGATATCATGGCCATCGGTGACAAGGGCATGATGGCTGTTGACGCGGAGGTTCCGGCAGCGGTATTGAAGGCTCTGGATGCGATGATTGATGAGGAATCTGAACTGGTAACCATCTATTTCGGCGCTGATGTAAGCGAAGAGGATGCCGAAGCTGTATTGGAACAGGCACAGAAGCAGTTCCCGGATGTGGAGATTGAGCTGCAGAATGGCGGCCAGCCGGTATATTATTACATGATTTCGGTAGAGTAAAAAATGATAAAAGGGCAAAGCCGGAATGTGGCTTTGTCCTTTTTGAAACAATCACTTTATGCAGTGGGAGGAACTTGGGACGCGATGATAAATGGACAACCGGTGGAAGAACTAAAAGGAATCGGAGAAAAGACCGGGAAGCTGTACCGGAAGCTGGGAATCGAGACGGTTGCAGACCTGCTGCAGTATTATCCCAGGGCGTATGATGCCATTGAGGAGCCCTCTGCCATCGGGGCCTTAAAGGAGAATGCACCAGGCGCGGTCCTTGGGGTGCTGATGAAGCCGGCAGACCTGCTGCGGTTTAACGGCCTTCCGATGGTGTCGGTTTATTTAAAGGATATGACAGGAAGCCTTCAGATTACCTGGTTTCATATGCCCTACATGCGGGCGGCCTTAAAAACCGGAACCCGGTATATTTTCCGGGGAAGGGTGGTGAGGAAGCGGGGACGTCTGATTATGGAGCAGCCGGAGGTGTTCGCACCGGAGGATTATGAGCAGATGGTCCATTCGCTTCAGCCAATCTACAGTCAGACCAGAGGGCTGGGAAATAAAGCAATCTCCAGGGCGGTGTCCCAGGCGCTGAATGTGCGGATGCTGGAACGGGAATATCTGCCGGAGACGCTGCGGAAAAAATATGAGCTGGCAGAGTATAATTTTGCCATCGAGCATATCCACTATCCAAAGGACACGGCGGAGCTTCTGTTTGCCAGAAAGCGGCTGGTGTTTGATGAGTTTTTCCTGTTTTTAATCGGGGTGCGCCGTCTGAAGGAAAAGCGGCAGGACCAGAAATCCTGTTTTGTCATGACGCCTTCCGCCCGGACGGATCAGGTAAAGGCGGCGCTGCCGTATGCACTGACAGAGGCCCAGGAGCGGACCTGGCAGGAGGTAAGGCGGGATTTGTGCGGCGGGCTTTCCATGAACCGCCTGATTCAGGGCGATGTGGGCTCCGGAAAGACCATTATCGCCATTCTGGCCCTGTTAGAAGCGGCATGGAACGGATATCAGGGAGCGCTGATGGTTCCCACAGAGGTTTTGGCCAGACAGCATTACGAGTCCATGCTCCAGCTTTTTAAAGAGCAGGGCATCGAAAAGGTGCCGGTTCTGGTGACCGGCTCCATGACGGCGAAGGAAAAGCGTCTGGCTTACGAAAAGATCCAAAGCCACGAAGCGGACATTATCGTGGGAACCCATGCGCTGATTCAGGAAAAGGTTGTGTATGACAATCTGGCGCTGGTAATCACCGATGAGCAGCACCGGTTCGGCGTGGGCCAGCGGGAGGCGCTGGGAGAAAAGAGCGGCGGCAGGACGCCTCATGTGATGGTGATGAGCGCCACGCCCATTCCCAGAACGCTGGCAATCATCTTATACGGGGATTTGGATATCTCCGTCATCGACCAGCTTCCCTCCAACCGGCTTCCAATCAAGAATTGTGTGGTGGGGAAGGATTACCGGAAGCGGGCCTATGATTTTATCGCGCAGCAGGTGGCCCAGGGACGGCAGGCCTATGTCATCTGCCCTATGGTAGAGGAAAGCGAGATGATTGAAGCGGAAAATGTGCTGGACTATACCAAAACGCTCCGGAAGGAGCTTCCGGAGGGAATCTCGGTGGAGTACCTTCACGGGAAGATGAAGGGAAAAGAAAAGAACCGGATTATGGAACAGTTCGCTGCCGGAGAAATCCAGGTGCTGGTATCCACCACGGTAATTGAAGTCGGGGTGAATGTGCCGAATGCCACGGTGATGATGATTGAGAATGCAGAGCGCTTCGGTCTGGCCCAGCTTCACCAGCTCCGCGGCCGGGTGGGACGGGGACGCTTCCAGTCCTACTGCATCATGGTAAACTGCGGAGATGGAGAGGACACCGGAGAACGGCTGGATATCTTAAACCGCTCCAATGACGGCTTTTATATCGCATCGGAGGATTTAAAGCTGCGCGGGCCCGGCGACATCTTCGGCATGAGGCAGAGCGGAGAGCTGGAATTTAAGCTGGCCGATATCTTTACGGATGCCAATTTATTAAAGACCGTTTCCGAGGAAGTAAACCATCTGCTGGATGCGGACCCGGAGCTGGAGGCAGAGGAGCATCAGGAATTGAAGCGGCGGCTGGAGACGTACCTGCAGAAAAGCTATGAGAAGCTGAATCTGTAGCGAAGATCCGGCAGACAGGCGTCCGGGCGCGGCCCGGAAAAAAGAAACCGAGAAGGGCTGCATCTGCAGTGGGAAAGGAGACACAAGGAATGAATCAGACAATTGAAACCATTTTAAAGAGGAGAAGCACCAGAAGCTTTACGGAGGAGCCATTGCAGGAGGCGGATTTAAAGGTCCTGGCAGAATGCGCGGTCCATGCGCCCAGCGGCATGGGAAAGCAGACCTGGAAGTTTACTGTGGTAACGAACCAGGCGCTGATTCAGAAGCTGGCTGCGGCTGTTGGAAAGGAGTTGGGACGGGAGGGCTACGATATGTATGCTCCGGCGGCTCTGATTATCCCATCGAATCTGAAAAGCAGTCCCTGGGGTATGGAGGATGATGCCTGCGCCATGGAGAATATTTTCCTGGCAGCGGAATCCCTGGGAATCGGCAGTGTATGGATCAACCAGCTCCGGACCATCTGCGATGTGCCGGAGATCCGGGCAATCCTGGAGGAGCTTCATATCCCGGATGACCATACGGTTTATGGACTGGCGGCTCTGGGATATCGGGATGATACGCCGATTCCTCCGAAGGAGCGGATTGGCGTGGTGGAATTTATACGGTAGAGCGTAAGACAAAAAAGTCTTCCAGTTGTGATGAATCCTGCGGCATCCCAAATTCTGTCATTTTTCGTAAAACCTTCTAGTGTAATCCTAATCTCAGCGTACATAATAGGAGTGTAGCAAAAAACAAACCGCAGAAAGCCAGCCGGACGAATCCGTTATCATGGCCGGCAGAACCTGCGGCGAATGAAGAAAAGGAGGCACATCATATGGCAAGCAATTCTTCTAACACTACAAATGTACCTGAGGCAAGAGAAGCGATGGACCGTCTGAAGATGGAGGTCGCAAACGAAATCGGTGTACCGTTAAGCAACGGCTACAATGGCAACTTAACTTCTGCGCAGAACGGTTCTGTCGGCGGATATATGGTTAAGAAGATGATTGAAGCCCAGGAACGTCAGATGGCAGGGAAATAAGAGTCTCTGAAAAAAACAGAGCAAGAGTGGTGCAGTCAGCAGGCTGCACCATTTTTGTTGTTTACATGATTTTGCCGGCTGATTATATTATTTTTGTATCGAACTGGCTAAGTATGAAAATAGTATAACC
>JAUNPZ010000031.1:0-17915 GCA_030536455.1 Lachnospiraceae bacterium
GGGATGAGGATTTTGTGATGCGGTCCGAGCGGGACGGCGTGCTTTACTGGGAGGCGTAGGGGAGGCTTTTCCGGCAAAAAAAGCTTGCAATTTTTTGCGCATCCGTTATAATTACATCGTAGCTGCGCGGCTCATCCGGCCGGGCGGTCAAAACAAAATAGAAATGCAGAGTAGATTTGTGCGCGTTAAGTGCCGGCTGAACAGGGAGTTGTCAGCGGGACGAAAAGGACAGGGTTTAATCCTTCCTTGCGGTGCATGAGTCGCATCCCGCTGCAATCCGAGAGAGTATGGGGCAGTCCGACGCAGGCATCCGGGCTGCGGTCAGATTACCTCCTATTGTAGTTGTATGAGTTTCTGCAAAGGAGGTAATTTTTTTATGAAGAGATTAGCAACTTTGTTCACTCAGTCTTACCGGGAAATCCGGCAGGTCCGGACCATCACCACCTGCGCCATGTTTGCGGCGATTTCCGTGGTGCTCGGTTATTTTACCATCCAGCTTGGCAATTATATCAAGATTGGTTTTTCCGGAATAGCCAACGAGCTGGTGGATTACCTGTTCGGCCCGGTGGTGGGCGGGTGTTTCGGCGGCCTTCTGGATGTGTTAAAGTATCTGGTGAAGCCCACCGGAGAATTCTTTCCGGGCTTTACCCTGAATGCGGTTCTGGCCGGATTTCTGTACGGCAGCTTCTTTTACAAAAGGCCGCTTACCATGCCGCGGATCCTTCTGGCCAAGCTGGTGGTTGTGATGATCTGCAACGTGGGCTTAAGCACCTTATGGCTTTCCATGCTGTACGGGAAGGGTTTTATGGTCCTGCTTCCGGCCCGTTTTATCAAGAACATGATTATGTGGCCCATCGATTCCCTCATTTTGTATACGGTGGGAAAGGCGCTTGAGACCTCCGGAGTTTTCCGCATTCTGAAAAACCCGCTGGTGGGCGGAGCGCTTCCGAAATAAGTACCGGAAATGCTGGACATTTTGTGCAAACCGCCGTATAATGAAATTTAACGTCAGGAGACAGGGGACAACACGAATCAGGCGTGCTGTCCCCTGTCTGCTGACGCTATGTGGAAAGGAGAAGTTATACAGCTATGAGTGAGAATTGTAATCACGACTGCAGCTCCTGCGGAGAGAACTGCAGCAGCAGAACTCAGGAAAAGACCAGCTTTTTAGAGCCGCTTCATCCTGCAAGTTCGGTAAAGAAGGTAATCGGAATTGTAAGTGGAAAGGGAGGCGTAGGAAAATCTCTTGTAACCTCCATGATGGCAGTTGCCATGAACCGCAAAAATAATAGAACCGCTATTCTGGATGCAGATATCACCGGACCATCCATCCCGAAGGCATTTGGCCTGGACGATGAGATGGTAGGAACCACTTCAGACGGCGCGCTGATGATGCCGGTAAAGACCATGAACGGCATTCAGGTCATGTCCGCGAATCTGCTGCTTGACCACGCCACCGACCCGGTTATCTGGAGAGGTCCGGTCATCGCAGGAGCAGTGAAGCAGTTCTGGTCGGAGACTCTGTGGAAGGATATCGACTACATGTTCGTGGATATGCCTCCGGGAACCGGCGATGTGCCGCTGACCGTATTCCAGTCTCTTCCGGTGGATGGCATTATTATCGTAGCCTCCCCTCAGGAGCTGGTATCCATGATTGTGGCGAAGGCCGTGAATATGGCGAAGAAGATGGATATCCCGATTTTAGGTGTGGTTGAGAACATGAGTTATCTGGTATGTCCGGACTGCGGAAAGAAGATTTCCGTATTTGGCGAGAGCCATATCGATGAAGTTGCGGCAGAGCAGGGCGTTAAAGTATTAGCCAAGCTGCCGATTGACCCGAAGGTTGCCGAGCTGGTGGATGCGGGTAAGATTGAATATCTGCAGGAGAACTGGCTGGATGATGCTGTGAAGGCAGTAGAGGAGATTTAAGGATATCGGATATGAATATGAGCATGAATCCAAACAGTGAGCTGGTTCAGTCCATCGTGAGTGTGCCGGATACCGTGTCGGTGCCGGAAAGCTTAATCCATGTGGGACGGCAGTTCCAGCAGATTATGATGATGTACACCTGTGCAATCCGGGAAGTGAAGACGAAGCTGGAGGTGCTGAACGATGAGCTGTCGGTTCGAAACCAGCGGAATCCCATCGAGATGATTAAGTCCAGAATCAAGAAGCCGGAAAGCATCGTGGAGAAGCTCCACCGCCGCGGACTGCCGATTACGCTGGAGTCCGTGGTGGATAATCTGGACGATGTGGCGGGAATCCGTGTGATTTGTTCTTTTGTGGATGATATCTACGAGGTGGCGGACATGCTGATCCGCCAGGACGATATTCATGTAATTGCCATCAAGGATTACATTAAGAATCCGAAGAAGAACGGATACCGGAGCTATCACATGATTATTGAGATACCGGTATTCTTTTCCGACCGGAAGAAGCCCATGCGGGTGGAGGTGCAGATCCGCACCATCGCTATGGACTTCTGGGCCAGCCTGGACCATCAGCTGAAGTACAAAAAAGAATTTGGCGACGGTCCGGAGATCAGCCTGGAGCTGAAAAAATGCGCGGATGTGATTGCCCAGACGGATGAAAAGATGCTGGATATCCGGAAACGGATTGAAGCGCAGGGAATCACCGTCAAGGAGTAGCCGTTTAATACAGATAATAGGACAGGGTTTCGGTCAGCCGGAACCCTGTTTTTTGATACAGCCGGAGGGCCGGTTCGTTGTCGGAGGATACCTGCAGGAGAACCTGGGCATGATAAGGAAGCGTATGCAGCACCGCCGCCAGAAGCTGTTTTCCCCAGCCCTTTCCGCGAAGCTCCTGCCGGATTTCCAGATGGTACAGGTAGAAGCGGGTGTCATCATAGGGGAGAATCCGGCAGCTTCCCAGGAGGATTCCGCCCGGCCCATCGGAAGCACCGAATCCGCCGGAAGCGCCTGGCCCATCGGAAACGTTGATTCTGCCAGAAGCGCCGAATCCATCCGAACCGGAAAAGGCGTGAAAAAGCCAGCTTTGGATGCCGTCCTCCTGCTCCGCCTCATCGTTTTCTGGTTCCTCATCTTCCATCTGGATTTCCCGGCTCAGGCGGATGCGGCAGGGCTCTCCGCCGGACAGGGCAGAAAAGTCCTTTTGTCCCCGGTCAAAGGTCATCTGGTATTCCGAGTACCAGAGATTCATGCCCAGCGCATCGGCCGCAGCCAGGCCGTCCGGGCTGTTTTCATCCGAAAGGAAGGCCAGCTCCACGTCGCCGGCCTCCTCGGCCATCCGGCAGACCTCATCCAGAAGGGCGGAGAAGATGCCGTTTCTTCGGCTGCCGGGCCGGGTAAAGGCATAGCATTCCCACAGCGCGTCCGGGGTTTCACAGACGGCCAGACAGGCCAGAAGGCAGCCGTCTTCCTCCGCGTCCGTCTTTGCCTCATAAGCCAGAAGGTACCGGCTCCCATCCTCCGGGCAGCGCAGAGTTACCGGCTCGGCGTTCTGACAGGCAGTCATCAGCTCCTCCAGGTCCTCTCGCAGCCGGTCGGTCAGCATAGTTTCACAGCGGATATTCATGTTGCAGTTGCTCCTTTCGCTTGTTCATCTGCTGACAGTATAGTAAAAAACAGGATGAAATTCAAGAAAATCTTTGTGGATTTGTTTCTTGCCGGGAGGGATGGGAGATGGTAGAATAGGCGTAGTTTGACTTCAGAAGAGAGGAGACGAGAGAATGAAACTTGCCAAAGAGATATCGCTGATTTTCGGCATTACCATGATTGGAGAAATCCTGAATCAGGTGCTGCCGCTGCCGGTTCCGGCCGGTGTTTACGGGCTTTTCCTGCTGCTGGCGCTGCTTTGCACCGGTGCGGTCCGCTTAGAGGAGGTGGAGGGAACCGGCAATTTCCTTCTGGATTACATGACGCCCATGTTCATTCCGGCCGGAGTGGGCATAATCCGGTATATGGACCAGATTATGGAGGTCGGGCTTACCTACCTGATCATTAACGTTGTTTCTACTATTATCGTATTTGTTGTAACCGGAAAAATCGCCCAGTGGGTGATGAGCCGCGGAAAGGAGGAGAAGAGATGAAGACATTGCTGGAAAACAGCATTTATTTTGGATTTTTTGTTACAATAGGAGCCTATTTTATCGGGCTTCTGATAAAAAAGAAGCTGAAGCTTGCCATCTTTAATCCGCTGCTTCTTGCGATCCTGATCGTGATGCTGGTGCTGACCGTGACGGGCGTGGACTATGACTCCTATCAGCAGGGCGGGCAGTTTGTCAGCAGCTTCCTCACGCCGGCTACGGTGTGCCTGGCGATTCCTCTTTATAAGCAGCTTCACATGCTGAGAAAGCACGGCATGGCAGTGGCGGTGGGGATTACCTCCGGCGTGATTACCAGCGCAGTCTGTGTCTTCCTGCTGTGCAGGGTGTTCGGGCTGGGCCATGAGCATTATGTGACCCTTCTTCCAAAATCCATCACCACGGCCATCGGCATGGGCGTCAGTGAGGAGGCCGGAGGCATCGTGACCCTTACGGTGATGTCCATCGTGGTGACCGGAATCGTGGGAAATATGTGCGCGGAAACCTTATGCAGACTGGCGAAAATCACGCATCCGGTGGCGAAGGGACTGGCCATCGGGACCAGCTCCCATGCGCTGGGGACGGCGAAGGCTCTGGAGCTTGGGGAGGTAGAAGGCGCTATGAGCAGCCTGTCCATTGCGGTGGCCGGGCTGATGACCGTAATTGTGGTGCCGCTGGTATCCGGATTGATATAGCATCTGGATTGACCCAGCAGCGAGATGGACGCGGCAGAGCAGCGGAAGATGGATTGTTTTGGGAAAGGAGCGGTTTTATGAAGAAGAGAAATGAGATTGCAGCAGAGGATACCTGGAAGCTGGAGGATATGCTGGAAAGCGACGAGGCGTGGGAGGAGCTGTTTGCCCGGACGAAAGAAGCGGTAAAGGGATTCGGGCAGTGGAAGGGCCGGCTGGGAGAGTCGGCGGACCAGCTCTGCCGGTGTCTGCAGTTTGATGATGAGCGGTCGAGAGATCTGGAGGTGCTTTATGTATATGCCAGGATGCGTTCGGACCAGGACACGGGCTGTCAGAAGTATCAGGAGATGTTCGGCCGCGCCCAGTCCCTGTCCTACGAGGCGGCAGAGCGCTCCTCCTATCTGATTCCGGAGATTCTGGAGCTTCCGGAGGAGAAGCTGGAAGCATTCATGCAGTCGGATAACGGAATCCGCCATTTTAAGCGGGTTCTGGAGCAGATTATCCAGAAAAAGCCCCATACCCTGAGCGGGGAGATGGAGGAACTTCTGGCCCAGTCCTTTGAGGCAACCCAGGGAGCCTCCCGGATTTTTAACATGTTTAACAATGCAGACGTAAAATTCCCGACGATTTCGGATGAGAATGGGGATGCGGTGACGATTACCCATGGAAATTTTATCGCTCTGATGGAAAGCAGTGACCGACGTGTGCGGGAGAACGCATTTTTCGGCCTTTACCAGGTGTACCGTCAGTATCAGAACACCATTGCTGCTATCTTCAGCGCCAATGTAAAGCAGGCCGTTTATTATGGAAAGGTAAAGAAGTATCCGTCCAGCCGCGCCTACTACCTGGCGGAAAATGAGGTGCCGGAGCGCGTCTATGACAATCTGGTTTCGGCGGTGCGCAGCCGTCTTCCTCTGCTTCATCGGTATGTAAAAATCCGCAGGGAGGCGCTGGGACTGGATGAAATCCATATGTATGACCTGTATGTTCCCATGGTGGAGGGTGTGAACCGTTCCTACTCCTTTGAGGAGGCAAAGGCCATCGTAAAGGAGGGACTTGCTCCGCTGGGTGAGGCGTATCGGGCCGTTCTCCAGGAGGGCTTTGACAGCCGCTGGATTGATGTTTATGAAAATGAAGGAAAGCGCAGCGGTGCGTATTCCTGGGGCGCTTACGGGACCCATCCGTATGTGCTGCTGAATTATCACGGAACCCTGGACCATGTATTTACCCTGGCCCATGAGATGGGACATGCCATCCACAGCTATTATTCGGACCGGAATCAGCCGTATACCTATGCAGGCTATAAGATTTTTGTGGCAGAGGTGGCCTCCACCTGCAACGAGGCCCTGCTGATCCGTCATCTGATGGAGAAAACACGGGATCCGAAGGAGAAGAAGTATCTGATCAATCATTTTCTGGAAAGCTTTCGTGGAACCCTGTTCCGCCAGACCATGTTTGCGGAATTCGAGGCCATGGTCCACCGGAAGGCGGAGGCCGGGGAGACGCTGACGGCCAGCGAGCTGTGCCGCATCTATCATGAGCTGAATGTGGACTACTTCGGACCGGAGATGGTGGTGGACGATGAGATTGATTACGAATGGGAGCGGATTCCGCATTTTTATACTCCGTTCTATGTGTATCAGTATGCCACCGGATTTTCTGCGGCCGTGGCCATCTCCAGCCGTATCTTAAAGGGAGAGCCGGGAGCGCTGGAGGGATATCAGCGGTTCTTAAGCAGTGGATGCACGATGCCGCCGATCGAGCTTTTGAAGCTGGCAGGGGTGGATATGTCCTCCTCCAGGCCGGTGGAGGATGCGCTGGATGTGTTCGGAGAGCTGCTGGATGAATTCCAGAGTCAGGATTCGGAAAAGACTTCTATAGGAAAATAGTGGAAAAACCATCGAGAATAGTGCTTCAAATTCGAGAAAAATGAGGACAGATATTGTAAGAAATTAACAGTATCCTGTCATCCGGTTGACAAACCTATGACGCAGGGCTATAATTCCATATGTTGACATTGTAAATTGCATCAGGGAATGATTTATGACAGAATAAGATGAGTACAACCATTGTATCGAATGAGGAGGATTTTAATCATGGTTAGAAAGAGCACAAAGGCTGCAGCAGCCAAGAAGGAAACCGTAAAGCCAGCAGAGACCAAGGCAGCTCCGGCTGTTGAAGTAAAGGAAGCACCAAAGGCAGCAGAGGTTAAGGCCGCTCCGAAGGCAGCAGCACCAAAGAAGGCAGCCGTTAAGGCAGAGCCGGTTACCGCAGTAACCTTTGAGTATGCAGACAAGAAGATTGTAGCAAAGGAGCTGTTAGCAGCAGCAATGGACGCATTCAAGGCAGCTCATAAGGATGTTGAGGTAAAGGAAATGAACCTGTATGTAAATGCAAATGACGGCTACGCATACATGGTAGTAAACGGAACCGAGTATCCGGAAGAGAAGATTGAATTATAATTTTCGCAAAAGATTTATGAAAAGGTGCCATGTCCGGCATCGGATGAAATCGGAACAGAGGCTGGAATTGCTGAATCAAAATCAGTGATTCCAGCCTTTTTTCTTCTATTAAAGTATGCTATAATTCGAGAGGATATGGTGCGGAGAAGGGCGGATATACGCGCCGCACGGAGAATTTAGAAAAAAGCAGCGGTTTGGCAGGGCTGTGTGGCTGCTGTGCTGACAGACGGAACCACTGCGAAAAGACAGGAGCGGATAGAGGATGAAGCAGAATTTACCGGAAGCCTTTGTGCGGAGGATGCAGAGGATGCTTGGGCCGGAATACGAGGCATTTGAAGAAAGTTATGAGAAGACCCGTGCGCAGGGGCTGCGGCTGAACGGACTGAAAGGAAACTTAGCGGAAATCGAGACGGACTGCCGGCGCTTCTTTCATCTGCGGCCTGTGCCATGGGTGAAGGAAGGATTTTACTACGACGGAGAGGAACGTCCCGGAAAGCATCCGTATCATGAGGCGGGGCTTTACTATATCCAGGAGCCAAGCGCCATGTCGGTGGCGGAGCTTTTGGCACCGGAGCCGGGAGATTTCGTCCTGGATCTGTGCGCCGCACCGGGCGGGAAAAGCACGCAGATTGCAGCCCGTCTTCAGGGAAGGGGCCTTCTGGTGAGCAATGAGATCCACCCGGCCAGGGCCCGGATCCTGTCTCAGAATATGGAACGGATGGGAACAGCCAATGCGGTGGTCACCAATATGGATACCGCAGGTCTGACCCGGTGGTTCCCGGAATTTTTTGACAAGATTGTGGCGGATGCCCCCTGCTCCGGGGAAGGGATGTTCCGAAAGGATGAGGCTGCCAGGGAGGAGTGGTCTCCGGATCATGTGGCGCTCTGCAGCCGCCGCCAGAGTGAGATTCTGGACAATGCGGCGAAGCTTTTGAAGCCGGGCGGCCTTCTGGTTTATTCCACCTGCACCTTTGCGCCGGAGGAAAATGAGGGGAGCATCCGGCATTTTCTGGAGAAGCACCCGGAGTTTTCCGTCGAAAAGAGAAGGGCGTATGACGGATTTGGAGCGGGAAGGCCGGAATGGGCGTCCGATTCCTTCGAGGAGGCGGAGGAAGCCTCAGACTGGAGCGCGTTGAAGGACACCTATCGTCTGTGGCCGCATCAGATTGAAGGGGAAGGCCATTATCTGGCGGCGCTCCGAAAGGAAGGGGAATGCAGCCGGAGGGAGCCGCAGAAAGAGGGCAAGGCCCGTTCCTTCGGATTAAAAGATAAGGCGCTGGAGAAGGCCTTTTTGCAGTTTTGCGAAGAAACCCTGGACAGGAGCGAAAAGGGGATGAGAAGCGGAAGGGAGCAGGAAGGAACCGGAAAGGAGAAGCCTGCAGGCGGCCTTCCCTGGGAGCAGATGCCGGGACGCTATCTGATGTTCGGCGAACAATTTTACTATGTGCCGGAGGCTCTGCCGGATATGAAGGGGATGAAGGTGCTGCGGCCGGGCCTTCATCTGGGAACCTTTAAGAAGAATCGTTTTGAACCGTCTCACGCGCTGGCCCTCTTTCTGAAAAAGGAAGAGGTGCGTTACACGGCGGATTTTCCGGCGGGAGAGACGGCTGTGCTCCGTTATCTGAAGGGGGAAGCCCTGGAGGCCGGCAGCGGAGCCGGAAAGGGCTGGACGCTGGTGACGACAGATGGCTTCAGCCTTGGCTGGGCCAAGCAGGCAGGGGGGATTCTTAAAAATCATTACCCCAAGGGTCTGCGCTGGATGTAAGAATCCATCGCATGTCCTCCGGGAGAGGCGCGGTAAAGTGCATTTCCTCTCCGGTGATGGGATGGGAAAAATCCAGCCGGTGGGAGTGAAGGGCCTGACGTTTCATCTGGCTGTAATCCGGGTGGTACAGGAAATCTCCGGGAAGGGGATGGCCGATGTGCTTCATGTGCACCCGAATCTGGTGGGTGCGCCCGGTTTCCAGCTTCAGGCTGACCAGACTGCAATCGAAGTCCTCCCGGTACAGGAGGCGGCGGTAATGAGTGCAGGCCCGGTCGCCATGTTCCGGGTCCACGCAGCGCAGGATAGCGGACTGGGCGGCTCTTCCGATGGGCGCCTCGATGGTGCCGCTCTCCTCCACCTTCCCGGAGGCAATGGCCAGATATTCCCGGTGAATCTGCCGTTCGGCGGACATCCGGGACAGGATGCAGCCGCTCAGCCCATGCTTGGCCAGAATGAGCAGGCCGGTGGTATCCCGGTCCAGCCGGTTGATGACCCGGTAGACATAGGGGATTCCTTTTTGCTGGAAATAGTAGGCGGCCGCGTTACCCAGGGTATTGTAAAAGTTTCCTTGGGAAGGGTGGATGGGCATGTCCGCCGGCTTGTTTACCACCAGCAGATCCTCATCCTCGTACACGATGGAAAGCGGGAGCGGGGAGGGAACTACGCCGGGAGAGCTTTCGGACTCCTCCAGATGGAGATGCAGGGTCTCCCCCTGGTTTAAACGCTGCGGGGTAATGGCGTGGGCTCCGTCCACGGTGATACCGCCGGCATCCCGTGTCTGGATGATCACATGCTTCGAGCATCCTCTGCTTTTCAGAAACTGCTCGATGGTAAGACCGGCATCCTCCGGTCCGATGGGGTAATATAAATCTCGTATCATAAAAATCGGTCGCTTTCTGTTCTCTTTTCTCTTTTTTGAACGCATTGTCCTTAAATTATTAGCAGTGGTTTCGGGTTTTCAATGCTCCAAGTGTTTTTTCTTGCTGGCTGCATGGTCTACGAGGGCATCCTTCTTTAAAAAGCTGGCCCGCTTGATGCTGTCGGTTCCGAACCTTCCGCGGATGGCGTCCACTGTTTTTTCCATTTCCTTCATTTTCAGGGCATGGGGGTCGTCGAACAGGCTCATCTGCCGGTAATCCTCCTCCTGAATCTTTCCGGCCCGGACTCCGATCAGGCGCACCGGGGTCAAATCCCAGAATTCCTTTAACAGGCGGCAGGCTTCCTCGTAAATCACAGAGGTGGAATCTGTGGTTTCCTTTAAGTTTGCCTGATGAGACTGGGTCCGAAATTCCCAGTCCTTTAATTCCACACAGACATTGCCGCAGCGGATGTGGTCAGCCCGCAGTCTGGCGCCCACGGTTTCACACAGGGAGAGCAGCACCTGGCAGGCGGTGTCGTAGTCATCCACATCTCTGGAAAGGGTGATGCTGTTGCCGTAGCCCTTATTGACCGGGTCTTTTGGCGCAACCGGAGAATCATCGATGCCATTTGCATATTGGTGGATTAAAACGGCATACTTATCACCAAGGTGAGCTTTTAAAACCGGCAGATTGCAGGCGGCAAGCTGGCCGATGGTATGAATTCCGATGTTCTCCAGTTTTTTCTGGGCGGAATGGCCCACGAAGAACAGCTCCCGGATAGGCAGAGGCCACAGCTTTGACGGGATTTCTTCGGCAAACAGGGTGTGGCACCGGTCCGGCTTTTCAAAGTCGGAGGCCATCTTCGCCAGAAGCTTATTGGGGGCGATGCCCACGTTCACTGTAAAGCCAAGCTCCCGGTGGATCCGCTCCCGAATCTGGTCAGCCACCGCAAGCGGTTCCCCGAACAGATGGATGGTGGAGGTCATATCCAGAAAGGTTTCGTCGATGCTGAATTTCTCACTGTCCGGCGTATAGTCGGAAAGCAGATTCATCATCCGGTCCGAGCATCGGATATAATAATCAAAGCGGGAGGGAACCACGGTCAGGCCGGGACATTTCTTCATCGCCTGGGCAAGCGGCTCCCCGGTAGTAATCCCGTATTTTTTCGCGGCCGTGGATTTTGCCAGTACGATTCCGTGCCGGCTGGCCGTGTCGCCGCCCACCGCAGAAGGAATGGTCCGCAGGTCCAGGGCATTCGCGTCCCGGCTCAGCCGGTAAACCGATTCCCAGCTTAAAAAGGCGGAATTGACATCGATGTGAAAGATGAGGCGGTCGGTATTCATATTTGAGCGCTCCTTTCGTTGGGAGGATAGAATCTGTGTATCACAGTATACCACAAAGGACGGCGGTTCGGAAGGGGGATGGAGTTTCTGTTTGGCTGACTATTTGGCAGCACATACGCAGTGAGCCGGGCCGGCCGGGGTTTCGGCTCCTGGACGCTTCGTTGGCAGCTGGTAAGCGTTCCACATACCTGCGCTGGTGCCGTGGGACAACTCGAAAATGTACATGCGTCCATTTTCTCAGACAGGTCCCACTGAAATTCCCGTATAGAAAACGGGAATTTCACACCGGCTCCGGCATGGGGAACGCCAACCAGCTGCGAAACTCGCTTTACGTCGCCGGAACCCCTGCCAGCCCGGCTCACTGCTGTTTGTTGGCAGGCTGACAGTTAACTGCAATAATGTTTACATCAGCTAAAATAGACTGGAAGTTTTTTCTATTAACTCAGTATTTTTCACATGATATGCCAGTACACAGCCGCGAAGCAGCCGGACAGGAGCAAGGAACGACTTGTGAACGAATCGTGAAGCTGGCTGGCATTCAGGCTGTCGGAGCAGCTGCGAAAATTCCGTTTACAAAACGGAATTTTCAGCGGACTTTGTCCGAAGGAATGTACATCAAGTACATTCCTGAGTTGTCCGCGGCAGCTGTGCAGGCAGAATGAATGCTTACCAGCTTCCGATGAGAGAACCGGAGTGACGGCTTCTGTCCGGCTGCTTCGCGGCGTATGGCTTCTCATTAAAAAAACATCCTAAATTCACCAGGAAACGGGCGGAAGTCTTGGCGGATGGCGGGAAATGTGGTAAAATATGCCGGAAGCAGAAGAAATTGCTGCGAATAATGAAAAAATAGCAGGGCAGGAAACAGGATGAAAAAGTGGATGATCATGGCTCTTCTGGCGGCCGTATTGACCGGGTGTCAAAGATATGAGGCAGCGCCGGAGCATGGAGCTGAGGCAGAGATCGGGACTGGAATCGAGACAGGAATGGAGTCAGGGACCGGAATCGAGCATACAGAGGAACCGGGAGCAGAAAGTAAGGAAGAATCAGCGGAAGAAGATCAAAGCGGGAGCCCGGACGGGAATCCCCAGATTTACATTACCCAGGAAACCGGGGACCCGGCTGCAGAACGGACTCCGGTAAAGGTAAAGGGAATCTACGTTTCTGCGTATGTGGCCGGGACCGAGGCCATGATGGATGAGATTATCCGTCAGATTGACGAGACGGAATTGAATGCGGTGGTGATTGATGTCAAGGATGACAACGGGAGGATCACCTTCGATATGGATTCCCCGACGGTAAAGGAAATCAATGCGGCCAAAGATTATATTCCGGATATGGAAGCGCTGGCGGCCCGGCTGAAGGAGCATGATATCTATATGATTGCCCGGATTCCGGCCTTCCGCGACCCGTATCTGGCAGAGGCGAAGCCGGAGTGGTGCTGTAAGCGAAAGGACGGCTCTATCTTCCGGGACCGGAACAAGCTGGCCTGGGTGAACCCTTATAAAAAAGAGGTGTGGGATTATCTGATTGAGGTGGCGAAAAAGGCCGGGGAGCTGGGCTTTGATGAGATTCAGTTTGATTACATCCGGTTCTGTACGGAAAAGGGAATGGGCAATGTGGTATTTGACGAGGCGGATACCCTTGGCCGTGACCGGCAGGATATCATACTGGAATTTGTGGAGTACGCCTATGAGGAGCTGGCAAAGGAAGGGCTGTTTGTATCGGCGGATGTGTTCGGCGCGGTCATCGGCGGCGGCACGGATGCGGAGCTGGTGGGACAGGATTACGGGGAGATGGCCGGTGTGCTGGACTATATCTGTCCGATGATCTATCCGTCCCATTACGGCGATGGGAATTTTGGGATTGCCCATCCAGATACGGAGCCTTATCAGACCATCTACGCGGCCCTGGGCGGCTCGAAGCGGGATCTGGAGGGCTATCTGGCAAGCGCCAGCCTGGCTTCCAGGGAAGCGAAAGCAGCGGTGGTGCGTCCGTGGCTGCAGGATTTTACAGCCAGCTATCTGAAGCATCACATAAAATATGGTCCGGAGCAGGTGCGGGCGCAGATTCAGGCTGTTTACGATGCCGGCTATGAGGAATGGATTCTGTGGAGCGCCGCCGTCAAATATCATTATGACGGACTGCTGCCGGCGGAGGCCGAAAGCCGGACGGAATAGGAACCGGAGGCCGGATAAAAAGGGACAGAAGGTGGAGAATATGGAACGAGTACCAAAGACAGGCGAATTTTACCGCCATTTTAAAAATAAATTATACCAGATTGTGACGGTGGCGGAGCATACGGAGACGGGAGAAAGGCTGGTGGTGTATCAGGCGCTGTATGGCGATTACCGGACCTATGCCAGACCGCTGTCGATGTTTACCAGCGAGGTGGACCATGAGAAGTATCCGGAGGCAGCGCAGAAGTACCGGTTTGAGCGGGTGATTCCCGGAAAAAACGGAGAGTGGAGGGAGAGCTTTGACGGAGTGCAGCTGGATGTCATGGACGGAGGAGACGCAGAAGGCATGGACGGGACTTTTTCAGAGTGTGCCGCCGAGGCGCAGGTGAACCCTTACCTGGAGCGTTTCCTGGATGCGGAAGGCTATGAAAAACAGCTGGAAGCGCTGAATCAGATGTGGGGACGGGTGGGCCAGACGGAGATGGACAGCATCTATCTGGTTCTGGATATCACCCCGGCGGCAGGCGAGATCAATGAACAGCTTCGGAGGGTCATCCGCCACCTGGAAACCAGACGAAAATATGATGGAAGAAGGCTTCGTTAGATGGAGAATACCGAAAAGAATGTGCGCCGCTCTCCATTAGGCGCATTTGATGTGGAGGCAGAGTTAAAAAAGCTGCCGGCTAAGCCAGGCGTTTATCTCATGCACGATGCCAGGGACGAGATCATCTATGTGGGGAAGGCGGTAAGCTTAAAAAACCGGGTGCGGCAGTATTTTCAGAGCAGCCGGAACAAGACGGCCAAAATCGAGCAGATGGTATCCCGGATTGCCCGGTTTGAGTATATCATCACCGATTCGGAGCTGGAGGCCCTGGTGCTGGAGTGCAACCTGATCAAGGAGCACCGCCCCCGGTACAACACCATGCTGAAGGACGATAAGACATATCCTTATATCAAGGCCACGGTTTATGAAGATTATCCCAGAATCCTGTTCTCACGGGAGATGAAGAAGGACCGGAGCCGGTATTTCGGCCCCTATACCAGCGCGGGGGCGGTGAAGGATACCATCGATCTGATACACAAGCTTTATAAGATCCGGACCTGCAGCCGCTCGCTTCCGAAGGACATCGGCCGGGAGCGTCCCTGCCTGAATTACCACATCAAGCAGTGCGGCGCCCCCTGCCAGGGCTATGTGACGAAGGAGGAGTACTGGGAGGGCTTTCATAAGGCGCTGGATTTCTTAAATGGAAATTATGACGGGCTGTTAAAGGAGCTGGAGGAGAAGATGCTGGCGGCATCGGAGGATATGGATTTTGAAAAGGCCATCGAATACCGGGAGCTGCTGTCCAGCGTAAAGCAGATTGCCCAGAAGCAGAAGATTACCAGCTCCGGCATGGAGGACCGGGATATCATCGCCATGGCGAAGGACCGGGAGGATGCGGTGGTTCAGGTCTTTTTCGTCCGGGAGGGCCGTCTGATCGGCCGGGACCATTTCCATGTCAATGCGGCGGTGGCAGAGGAGGACAGCCAGATTCTTACCAGCTTTGTCAAACAGTTCTATGCAGGAACGCCGTTTGTGCCGAAGGAGCTTCTGGTTCAGAGTCCTCTGGAGGAGGAAATGGTCATCGCGCAGTGGCTCAGCGCCAAGCGGGGCCAGAAGGTGAAGATTGCCAGTCCCAAAAAGGGCGAGAAGGAGCGGCTGGTGGAGCTGGCGGCGAAGAACGCGAAGATGGTTCTGGACCAGGACAAGGAAAAAATCAAGCGGGAGGAGCTTCGGACGGTGGGGGCGATGAACCAGATCGGGGAGCTTTTGCACCTGCGCGGCATCCGGAGAATCGAGGCGTTTGATATCTCCAACATCAGCGGCTTCGAGTCCGTCGGTTCCATGATTGTTTATGAGGATGGAAAGCCGAAGCGCAGTGATTACCGGAAGTTCCGGATCCGGTCGGTTCAGGGGCCGAATGATTACGCTTCCATGGAGGAGGTGCTGACCAGACGGTTTACCCACGGCCTGGAGGAGGAAGAGCTTCTGCGGGAACAGGGAGTGGACCGGACCCTGGGCAGCTTTACCCGTTTTCCGGATTTGATTATGATGGACGGCGGGCGGGGGCAGGTCAATATCGCCCTGGAGGTGTTAGGAAAGCTGGGCTTTTCGATTCCGGTCTGCGGTATGGTCAAGGATGACAGCCACCGGACCAGAGGCCTTTATTATCAGAACGTGGAGATTCCCATTGATAAGCATTCGGAGGGCTTCCGGCTGATTACCAGAGTCCAGGACGAGGCCCACCGGTTTGCCATCGAATACCACCGGAGCCTGCGGAGCAAGACCCAGGTAAAATCGGTTTTAGACGATATACCGGGAATTGGACCGGCCAGGCGGAAGGCGCTGATGCGGCAGTTCAAGAGCCAGGAAGCCATTCGGGAGGCCACCCTGGAGGAGCTGGAGCAGACGCCGCAGATGAACCAGCGGGCGGCCAGACAGGTCTATGCGTTCTTTCATGGGAAAAAGGAATGACAATCCGTGAAAATTATGCTACTATAACCATATCTGGGCTTTTTTTGCCGGAATGTTTGTGATGAAGGAGAGAACCATTATGTATGGAGTAACCATTACAGATTTAATCAAGAAGATGAAGCTTAAAAATGCAACTCCGGAGCTGGATACAGACAAGATTGTGCTGACTCACCCGGAAATCAACCGCCCGGCGCTTCAGCTTGCAGGCTTTTTCGAGCATTTTGACCATGAGCGGGTACAGCTTGTAGGTTCGGTGGAGCGCGCCTATGTGTCCACCCTGGAGCAGAGCCGGAAGATGGAGGTTTATGACCGCCTGCTTTCCAGCAAGATTCCCTGTCTGGTTTACTGCCGCGGCATGGAGCCGGACCCGGATATCCTGCCCTTGGCAAATTATTATGATGTGCCGGTGATGATATCCGAGCAGACTACATCGGACTTTATGGCGGAGGTAGTCCGCTGGCTGAAGGTGGAGCTTGCACCCTGCATCAGCATCCACGGCGTGCTGATGGATGTATTCGGCGAGGGTGTTCTGATCATGGGAGAAAGCGGCATCGGCAAGAGCGAGTCGGCGCTGGAACTGATCAAGCGGGGCCACCGTCTTGTTACCGATGACGTTGTGGAGATCCGCAAGGTCAGCGATGAGACGCTGATTGGAACGGCGCCGGATATTACCAAGCATTTTATCGAGCTGCGCGGCATCGGCATCATCGATGTAAAGACCCTGTACGGTGTGGAAAGCGTAAAGGATACTCAGTCCATCGACATGGTAATCAAGCTGGAGGACTGGGATAAGGACAAGGAGTACGACCGGCTGGGACTGGAGGACCAGTACACCGAATTTTTAGGCAACCAGGTGGTATGCCACTCCATTCCGATTCGTCCGGGCCGTAACCTGGCGATTATCGTAGAGTCCGCCGCAGTCAACTACCGTCAGAAGAAGATGGGCTATAATGCGGCCCAGGAGCTTTACAACCGGGTTCAGGCAAACTTAAACCGGAAGATGTAATCCAGGCAGTGAAAAGCAGGCAGCCGGACAGGAAAGGAAAGATTATGAGCAGGCAGTTATATGAGGCACTCTGCAGTGCGGTAAAGACGAAGGAGCAGGTGAAGCAGGATGAGCCCATGAAGAACCATACCACATTCCGTGTGGGAGGGCCTGCGGCATATTTTGTAACACCGATGGGGGAAGAGGAGTTAAGACAGGTGCTGGCAGTCTGCCGGCGTCTGGAAAGCCCCTGGTTCATCCTGGGGAATGGCAGCAATCTTTTAGTCAGTGACCGCGGCTTTGACGGTGTTGTGATTGACATGGAAAAAGGGTTTTCCGGCATCCGGACGGAAGGAAACCAGATTGATGCGGAGGCGGGACTGCTTCTGTCCCAGATTGCCAGAAGGGCTCTGGAGTCCGGGCTGACCGGCCTGGAATTCGCGGCCGGCATACCGGGAACGCTGGGCGGCGCCGCGGTGATGAACGCAGGCGCCTACGGCTCGGAGATGAAGGATGTGCTCCGCCAGGTCCGCGTGATGACCCCGGAGGGAGAGGTGCGGGAGATTCCGGCCCAGGAGCTGGAGCTGGGCTACCGCACCAGCAGCATCCTAAAAAATGGATGGATTGTATTAAGTGCAGTTTTTTCCCTGGAACCTGGAGAGCCGGAGAAAATCCGGGGACGGATGGATGAGCTGGCAGTGGCCAGAAGGTCGAAGCAGCCCCTGGAATATCCCAGCGCCGGCAGCACCTTTAAGCGGCCGGAGGGGTATTTTGCCGGAAAGCTGATTCAGGACGCCGGGTTAAAGGGCTTTCAGGTAGGCGGCGCCCAGGTGTCGGAAAAGCACAGCGGCTTTGTGATTAACCGGGGCGGCGCGCAGGCCTCCGACGTGATGGAGCTCTGCCGCCAGGTGTCGGAGCGGGTAAAGGAGCAGTTCGGGGTAGCGCTTGAGATGGAAGTGAAAACCCTTGGAGATTTTGAAAAGTGACAGAAATAGTGACAATCAGACAATTGAGAGGACAGAATTATGAAGCTGGTAATCGTGACAGGGATGT
>JAUNPZ010000031.1:18015-28452 GCA_030536455.1 Lachnospiraceae bacterium
CAATCAGACAATTGAGAGGACAGAATTATGAAGCTGGTAATCGTGACAGGGATGTCAGGAGCTGGAAAAACACAGGCGCTCAAGATGCTGGAGGATATGGGCTATTATTGTGTGGATAACCTGCCGATTCCTCTGGTGGAGCGGTTTGCTGACCTGATTTTGCGGAATGCCGGTGATATCCGGCAGGTGGCCCTCGGCATCGATATCCGGAGCGGGGAGGACCTGCCCCAGCTTACTACGGTGCTGGCCGACTGGAAGGCGTCGCATTTTCCGTATCAGGTTCTTTTCCTGGATGCGGGGAATAATGTGCTGATCAAGCGCTATAAGGAGACCAGGCGCAAGCACCCGCTCTCCGGCGAGGGAAGAATCGAGAGGGGCATCGAGACAGAGCGAAAGAAACTGGATTTCTTAAAGAAATCTGCGGATTATATCATAGATACCAGCCATCTTCTGACCAAAGAGCTGCGTCAGGAGATGGAGAAAATATTTGTAAAAGACCAGGAGTACCGGAACCTGTACATAACGGTTCTTTCCTTCGGATTCAAATACGGAATTCCTGCGGATGCGGACCTGGTGTTTGATGTACGTTTCCTTCCGAATCCTTATTATGAGGAGGAGCTGCGGCACAAAACCGGCAATGAAAAGGAAGTTCAGGATTATGTGAAGCAGGGAGGAACGGCGGAGCAGTTTCTGGATAAGCTTACGGACATGCTGGAATTTCTGATTCCCAATTATATCCTGGAGGGAAAAAATCAGCTGGTAATCGGAATCGGCTGTACCGGAGGAAAGCACCGTTCCGTGACGGTGGCGAATGCCATCTATGAGCGGTTAATGGCGCATCCGGAGTACGGGGTGAAGATTTTCCACCGGGATATCGGGAAGGGATGAGGAAAAGTATCATGCGCCTGTCCGGCGATGAGGTTTTTAGGAGAATAAGCGGAAAGGATTGTAGTCGTGTCATATGCATCAAAGGTAAAGGATGAATTGTCCCGGCAGGAGCCCGCGGCCAGACATTGCCAGATTGCGGAAATTGCAGCGATTTTAAGCCTTTGCGGGCGGATTTCCATTTCTGCGGATGACCGCTACTGCATAAAAATTCATACAGAAAATATTGCAGTTGCAAGAAAGTACTTTACATTATTGCAAAAAACATTTAATATAGTTACGGATGTTTCGATTCGGAGAAGTTCCTATCAGAAGAAAAGCAGGACCTATTCGGTGGTGGTGAGCCGCCACGAGGATGCGTCGCGGATTCTGATGGCGGCAAAGCTGATCGGAGACGATGGAGAAATCGGCGAGAATCTGTCCCTTGTGAAGAATATGGTGGTGAAGCATGCCTGCTGCCGCCGTGCATTTATCCGGGGCGCTTTTCTTGCGGCAGGCTCAATCAGCGACCCGGAAAAGTCCTATCATTTTGAGATTGCCTGTGCGTCGGAGGCGAAGGCCAGACAGCTTCAGGCGATGATCGGAACCTTTGGACTGGAAGCCAGGATAGTCATCCGAAAGAAATATTTTGTCGTTTACATGAAAGAAGGCTGTCAGATCGTAGACATCCTGAACGTGATGGAGGCGCCGGTCTCCCTGATGGAGCTGGAGAATATCCGGATCCTGAAGGAGATGAGGGGGCAGGTCAACCGTCAGGTGAACTGCGAAACAGCCAATCTGAATAAAACGGTATCTGCTGCGGTAAAGCAGTTAAAAGACATTGAATACATCCGTGACACCATCGGGCTTTTAAAACTGCCGGAAAATCTGGCGGAGATGGCGGCTCTGCGGCTGGAACGGCCGGAAGCCACACTGAAGGAGCTTGGAGAGGCGCTTACGCCTCCTGTGGGCAAATCCGGTGTGAACCACCGTCTGAGGAAGCTGAGCAGGATTGCGGAATCTCTGCGGGAAAAGTGTGAAGGCAAAGAGGAGGATAATTATGATTAGAAAGACAGTAACCGTAGAACTCTCATCCGGTTTGGAAGCAAGACCAATTGCCATGTTAGTACAGGTGGCAAGTCAGTATGAAAGCAGAATTTATGTGGAATGCGATTCCAAGCGGGTGAATGCGAAGAGTATCATGGGAATGATGACATTAGGCCTGGCAGCCGGTGAGGAACTGATCATTACGGCAGACGGCAGCGATGAGGAACAGGCTGTTTCGGATATTGAGAAATATTTAAAGAGCAACTAATCGTCATAAAAAAGATTTTACAAAAAAGAATCCTGCCCGGCAGGGTTCTTTTTTCTCATACAGGAGGAGGGGAACATGGCATTTACCCATTTACACGTCCATACGGAGTACAGCCTGTTAGACGGCTCCAGCAAGATTAAGGAGCTTGCGGCCAGGGCGAAGGAGCTGGGGATGGACAGCATGGCGATTACGGACCACGGCGTGATGTACGGTGTGATTGATTTCTACCGGGCAGCCCGCGAGGCGGGAGTAAAACCCATCATCGGCTGTGAGGTATATGTAGCGCCTGGCTCCCGTTTCGACCGGGAGACGGTAAACGGCGAGGACCGGTACTACCATCTGGTGCTGCTGGCGGAGAATAATCAGGGCTACCAGAACCTGATGAAGATTGTGTCAAAGGGCTTTGTAGATGGCTTTTACTATAAGCCGAGAGTGGATTTGGAGGTTCTGGAAACCTATCACGAGGGCATCATCGCCCTGAGCGCCTGTCTGGCCGGCGAGGTGCCGCGCTCTCTGGAACGCGGACTTTACGAGGAGGCGAAGAAGGCCGCTCTCCGCTATCAGAGCATCTTCGGAAAGGACAATTTTTTCCTGGAGCTTCAGGACCATGGGATTCCGGCCCAGAAGTTAGTGAATCAGGGGCTGATGCGGATGAGCCGGGAGCTGTCCATCGGCCTGGTGGCCACCAACGATATCCATTACACCTTTGCGGAGGATGCCAATGCCCATGATATCCTGCTGTGCATCCAGACCGGAAAAAAGGTTTCCGACGAGAACCGGATGCGCTATGAGGGCGGCCAGTATTACTGCAAATCCGAGGAGGAGATGCGGGCGCTGTTCCCCTACGCCGGGGATGCGCTGGACAATACGGCGAAGATCGCGAAGCGCTGCAACGTGGAAATCGAGTTCGGCGTTACCAAGCTTCCGAAATTCGAGGTGCCGGAGGGGGAAACCTCCTGGACCTACTTAAACCGGCTCTGCTCGGAGGGACTGGAGCGCCGGTACCCGGAGGATGACGGAACTTTGAGAGCCCGGCTGGATTATGAGCTGGGGGTCATCCATACCATGGGGTATGTGGATTATTTCCTGATTGTATGGGATTTCATTCATTTTGCGCGCTCAAAGGGGATTCCGGTGGGGCCGGGCAGAGGCTCGGCGGCCGGAAGCATCGTGTCCTACTGTCTGGAAATCACCAATATCGACCCGGTCCGCTATGACCTGCTGTTTGAGCGTTTTTTAAATCCGGAGCGTGTGTCCATGCCGGATATCGATATCGACTTCTGCTTTGAACGGCGTCAGGAGGTCATCGACTATGTGGTGCGCAAATACGGCAAGGACCAGGTGGTGCAGATTGTCACCTTCGGTACGCTGGCGGCCAAGGGCGTGGTCCGGGATGTGGGCCGTGTGCTGGACCTTCCTTATGCCCAGTGTGATTCCATCGCCAAGATGATTCCCAATGACCTGGGAATGACGCTGGAGCGGGCCTTAAAGGAAAGCCCGGACCTCCGGAATGCATACCAGACCGATGACCAGGTGAAGTACCTGATCGACATGTCAAAGCGTCTGGAGGGCCTTCCCAGGCATACCTCCATGCATGCGGCCGGAGTGGTCATCAGCCGGACCTCGGTAGACGAATATGTGCCGTTAAGCCGGGCGGCGGACGGAACCATCACCACCCAGTTTACCATGACCACCCTGGAGGAGCTGGGACTGCTGAAGATGGACTTTTTAGGACTCCGGACCCTGACGGTCATCAACAATGCGGTCCGCCAGGTGGAGAAAAATCATGGCATTCATCTGGATATGGACCATATCAACTACGAGGACAAGGCGGTGCTGGATTCCATCGGCACCGGGAAGACAGAGGGCGTGTTCCAGCTGGAAAGCGGCGGCATGAAGGGATTTATGAAGGAATTAAAGCCGGAGAACCTGGAGGATGTAATCGCCGGAATCTCCCTGTACCGTCCGGGTCCCATGGACTTCATCCCGCGCTATTTAAAGGGGAAAAATGATAAAAGCGCCATTACCTATGACTGCCCCCAGTTAGAGCCGATTCTGGGCCCTACCTACGGCTGTATCGTGTATCAGGAGCAGGTTATGCAGATTGTGCGGGACCTGGCCGGTTATACCATGGGACGAAGCGACCTGGTGCGCCGCGCCATGTCCAAGAAGAAGACGGCGGTGATGGAAAAGGAGCGGCAGAACTTCGTCTACGGCAATCTGGCGGAGGGTGTGAAGGGGTGTATTGCCAACGGCATTTCTGAAAAAACAGCCAATCTGATCTACGATGAGATGATTGACTTTGCAAAATACGCCTTTAACAAGTCCCATGCGGCCTGCTATGCGGTGGTGGCTTATCAGACGGCCTTCTTGAAATACTACTATCCGCTGGAGTTTATGGCGGCCCTGATGACCTCGGTTATGGACAATGCGGGAAAGACGGCGGAATATATCCTGACCTGCCGCCAGATGGGGATTTCCATTCTCCCGCCGGATATCAATGAAGGAGAAAGCGGCTTTTCCGTATCGGGCGGAGCCATCCGCTACGGTCTTTCTGCCATCAAGAGCGTGGGCAAGGCGGTGGTGGATACCATCGTGGAGGAGCGTGAGGCGAACGGTCTGTTCCTCTCCATGGAGGACTTCATCGAACGGATGAGCAACAAGGAAGTGAATCGGAAGACCCTGGAGAATTTCATCAAATCCGGCGCCCTGGATTCCATGCCCGGAAATCGGCGGCAGAAGATGATGGTGGCCCCGGAGCTTCTGGAGCAGAAGAATAAAGAAAAAAAGAATTCCATGGCCGGGCAGATGAGCCTGTTTGATTTTGCAGATGAGGAAACCAAGGACGATTTCCGGATTACCCTGCCGGATGTGGAGGAATTTCCAAAGGAAGAGCTGCTGGCCTTTGAGAAGGAGATTCTGGGAATCTACATCAGCGGCCATCCTATGGAGGCTTACGAGACGGTGTGGCGGAAGCATGTGACGGCGACGGCGGCGGATTTCATCGTAGATGAGGAGACGGACCGGGCCAAGGTGGCCGACGGAGCCACCGTCACCATCGGAGGTATGATAACCGGGAAGGTGGTAAAGACTACTAAGACCAATCAGCTGATGGCCTTTGTCACGCTGGAGGACATGCTTGGCTCCGTGGAGGTCATCGTATTTCCGAAAACCTATGAAAAACGCAGAGAGGTGTTCGTGGAGGAGGAAAAGCTGTTTATCCAGGGACGGGTCTCCATCGGGGATGACCCGGTGGGAAAGCTGGTCTGCGAACGGGTCCTTCCGTTTAAGGAGCTTCCGAGGGAGCTTTGGCTTCAGTTCGAGGACTTAAACGCCTACCGGGAAGGGGAGCAGGAGCTGCTCCACATGCTGCGGGGAAAAGAGGGCCGGGATACGGTTGTAATCTACCTGAAAAAAGAAAAAGCGAAAAAGGTACTGCCTGCCAACTGGAGAGTCAACGCCGATAAAGAGCTTCTGGAACGGCTGACGGAAAAACTTAGTGAAAAAAATGTCAAACTGATTGAAAAAAGTATTGAAAACCAGCGCAAAATGATTTAATATAGTAATGTATGGTTTTTTGAACAAACAAGAATTGAAAAAATAGATTCTCACATAGGAGGGTAAAACTATGGCAAAGGCAGTAAAAACGATTGGCGTATTAACCAGCGGTGGAGATGCACCAGGCATGAACGCTGCGATTCGTGCAGTGGTCCGCACAGCCATCAACCAGGGTTTGAAAGTAAAAGGTATTATGAGAGGCTATGCAGGCCTTCTTCAGGAAGAAATCGTAGATATGGGAAGCACCAGCGTATCCGAAATCATCCATCGGGGCGGAACCATCCTTTATACTGCCAGATGCCAGGAGTTTACCACTCCGGAGGGCCAGGAGCTTGGCGCTGAAATCTGCCGGAAGCACGGCATCGACGGCATCGTGGTAATCGGCGGCGACGGTTCCTTCCGCGGCGCAGGAAAGCTGGCGGCTTTAGGCATCAACACCATCGGCGTTCCCGGAACCATCGACCTGGACGTTGCCTGCACCGATTACACCATCGGCTTCGATACTGCAGTCAATACGGCGATGGAGGCCATCGATAAGGTCCGCGATACCTCTACCTCCCACGAGCGCTGCTCCATCATCGAGGTTATGGGACGTAACGCAGGCTACATCGCTCTGTGGTGCGGCTTTGCAAATGGTGCGGAGGACATCCTGCTTCCGGAGCGCTACGACGGGGATGAGCAGGCGCTGATCAACCGGATTATCGATAACCGGAAGAGAGGCAAGAAGCACAACATCATCATCAACGCAGAGGGAATCGGACATTCCGCTTCCATGGCAAGAAGAATCGAGGCCGCTACCGGCATCGAGACCAGAGCGACCATCTTAGGCCACATGCAGCGAGGCGGCACACCGACCTGTAAGGACCGTGTGTATGCTTCCATCATGGGCGCAAAGGCAGCCATGCTTTTGGCAGAGGGCAAGAGCAACCGCGTGGTGGCTTACAAGAACGGCGAATATGTGGACTTTGACATTCAGGAAGCGCTGAATATGAAGAAGGACATTCCGGAAGACCAGTACGAGATCAGTAAGATGCTGGTTCGGTAGGAAGAAGCGAAAAGCACCGGAGGCAGAGGCGTTCCAGGACGCGGAAGGCAGGCCGGGAGAGAGAAGATTTGGGCGTCGTAGCAGCTACGGCGCCCTGTTCTATGTCACACTTTTGGAAATATTGAGAACGATTATCTGCAGCAGGCAGATGGTCAGGAAGAAAAAGACAGGGAGGAGAAGAACGGTGTCGGAAAAAGAAAACAGGACAAGAGATGCAGGCGGGAATATGGTGCTCTGCGGCGCCAATTCCTATGAGCAGAAATATTATTTTAATCCGGATTTTAACAAACTGCCGGAAGGAATCCGCCAGGAGCTTCAGATTATGTGCGTGCTGTTTACCGAGGATGTAGGCGGCGTGCTGATTCTGGAATTTACTCCGGAGGGCGAATTAGAGTTCCGGGTGGAGGTGGATGAGAACGACTACCTGTTTGATGAAATTGGAAGCGAACTTAAGATTAAGCAGTATCAGAGCGAGAAGCGGGATTTTCTGGAAGGCCTGGAGATGTTTTACAAGGTATTCTTTTTAGGAATGGATGCGTCTGTTTTGGAGGAAAATGAAGAGAAAGCATGAAATTAACGATTGGAAATGTGACGCTGGAGAATAACCTGATTCTGGCTCCTATGGCCGGAGTGACGGACCAGCCCTATCGTCTCCTCTGCAGGGAGCAGGGCTGCGGCATGGTGGTGACGGAGATGGTCAGCGCCAAGGCAATCCTTTATAAGAATAAAAATACTCAGGAGCTTCTTAGGGTTTCACCCCAGGAGCGGCCGGCGGCGGTTCAGCTCTTTGGCTCGGACCCGGAAATTCTGGGAGAGATTGCCGCACAGATTGAGGACGGCCCTTACGATTTCATCGATTTGAACATGGGCTGCCCGGTTCCGAAGATTGTGAACAATGGGGAAGGCTCCGCCCTGATGAAGGACCCGAAGAAGGTAGAGGCCATCCTGACCTCCATGGTGAAACATGTGAAGAAGCCGGTGACGGTAAAGTTCCGGAAGGGTTTTAACGATACGCTGGTCAATGCAGTGGAGATTGCAAGGATTGCGGAGGGCTGCGGCGTGTCAGCGGTGGCAGTCCACGGCCGGACCAGGGAACAGTATTATTCCGGAAAGGCGGACTGGAGCATCATCCGCCAGGTGAAGGAAGCCGTGAAGATTCCGGTAATCGGAAATGGAGATGTGTTCTCACCACAGGATGCGAAGCGTATGATGGAAGAGACCGGATGCGACGGCATCATGGTGGGAAGAGGAGCGAAGGGGAATCCCTGGATTTTCTCCCAGATCAATCATTATCTGGAAACCGGAGAGCTTCTGCCCCGCCCGCCGGTGGCGGAGATCAAGGCGATGATACTCCGCCACGGGACCCTGCTTGCCGAATATAAAGGGGAAAAAACAGCCATGCGGGAGATGCGCAAGCACATGGCCTGGTACACGGCGGGGCTTCCTCACTCGGCCGCCCTGCGGAATGAGATAAACCTGGTAGAAACCTTGGAAGAGATGGCCCAACTTTTAGATACCCGGTTGACAATCCATGCAGATTAAGCTATAATACGTTGAATGTGAATGCAGGCGGGGACGCTGACACGGTAGTATTTTATTAAGGAAGGTATTGAGTAAAATGGCAGAAAAGAAAAACATTTTAACTTACGCTGGTTTGAAACAGTATGAGGATGAGTTGCACAATCTGAAGGTATTTAAGAGAAAAGAAGTTGCTCAGAAGATCAAGGAAGCCAGAGAGCAGGGCGACCTGTCTGAGAACGCAGAGTATGATGCAGCAAAGGATGAACAGAGAGATATCGAGCTTCGTATCGAGGAACTGGAAAAGCTTCTGAAGAATGCAGAGGTTGTCGTGGAGGACGAAGTCGATTTAGATAAAATCAGCATCGGATGCCGGGTGAAGGTTTATGACCTGGAATTCGCAGAGGAGATGGAATTTAAGATTGTAGGTTCTACCGAGGCGAACAGCCTTCAGGGCCGTATCTCCAACGAATCTCCGGTGGGCCATGCATTATTAGGCAAGCGGGTCGGCGATGTAGTAGATGTAGAGACGCAGGTTGGCGTGATTCAGTACAAGGTGCTGGACATCCAGAGAGTAAACGAGTAAGAAGAGTTAAGAAGAGGTGGAAATAGTGGCAGGAGAAAACCAGAATCAGAAGAAGGCACAGACCGAAGACTTAAACCATGTGCTTCAGGCACGCCGGGATAAGTTATCCGAGCTGCAGGCGGCGGGAAGAGATCCGTTCCAGATTACGAAGTATGACGTAACCGCTCACAGCATGGATGTTAAGAACCGTTATGAAGAGTTTGAAGGAAAAGAGGTTTCCATCGCCGGACGTATGATGTTCAAGCGCGTGATGGGAAAGGCATCCTTCTGCAACGTGCAGGATAAGGAAGGCAGCATCCAGGTATATGTGGCCCGTGACAGCATCGGTGAGGATTCCTATAAGGACTTTAAAAAGATGGATATCGGCGATATCGTCGGCGTGAAGGGTACTGCATTTACCACGAAGACCGGTGAAATCTCCATCCACGCAGAGAGCGTTACCCTTCTTTCCAAGAGCCTTCAGGTTCTTCCGGAGAAGTTCCACGGCCTGACCGATACGGACCTTCGTTATCGTCAGCGTTATGTGGATTTAATCATGAATGCAGACGTAAAGGATACCTTTATCAAGCGTTCCAAGATTCTGGATGCCATCCGGAAGTATTTAGGCGGCGAGGGCTTTATGGAGGTAGAGACTCCGATGCTGGTTTCTAACGCAGGCGGAGCGGCTGCAAGACCATTTGAGACCCATTTCAACGCACTGGATGAGGACTTAAAGCTCCGCATTTCCCTGGAGCTTTACTTGAAGCGACTGATTGTAGGCGGCCTGGAGCGTGTATATGAGATCGGCCGCGTATTCCGCAACGAGGGTCTTGACACCAGACACAATCCGGAGTTTACCCTGATGGAGCTGTATCAGGCTTACACCGATTATCACGGCATGATGGATCTGACCGAGAACCTGTACCGCTATGTGGCACAGGAGGTCCTTGGCACCACTAAGATCGTATACAACGGCATCGAGATGGATTTAGGCCAGCCTTTCGAGCGCATCACCATGGTAGATGCGGTAAAGAAGTATTCCGGCGTGGACTTTAACGAGATTCACACCCTGGAAGAGGCGAGAGCCATCGCAAAGGAGAAGCATGTAGAGTTTGAGGAGCGCCACAAGAAGGGCGATATCCTGAACCTGTTCTTTGAGGAATTTGTAGAGGAGCATCTGGTTCAGCCAACCTTCGTTATGGACCATCCGGTTGAGATTTCTCCGCTGACCAAGAAAAAACCGGAGAATCCGGAATATGTAGAGCGTTTCGAGTTCTTTATGAACGGCTGGGAGATGGCAAATGCTTACTCCGAGTTAAATGACCCGATCGATCAGAGAGAGCGCTTCAAAGCACAGGAAGAGCAGTTAGCGCAGGGTGACGAGGAAGCAAACACCACCGATGAGGACTTCTTAAATGCCCTGGAGATCGGTATGCCTCCGACCGGCGGCATCGGCTTCGGTATTGACAGAATGTGTATGCTGCTGACGGATTCGGCGGCGATTCGAGATGTGCTGTTGTTCCCGACAATGAAAACATTGGGTGGAACAGACGCACCGAAGAAGGCAGAAAA
>JAUNPZ010000168.1 GCA_030536455.1 Lachnospiraceae bacterium
CTTCTCTGCCGTTTTATCTTTCTGGATATACCACATAATCATAATGAGTTTTGGCGGATTTGTCAAGGGTGGATTTTACCTTTGGAACAATTGTATGAAAAGGATGCAAAAATCAATCGGACATTTCGCTGCGTTGCTTACCGATGTTGATGTAGAAAAACAGATTTTGATTGAGAGCATTTTAAGTTTCAGTTTGCCCGCTAAGCATGGATATTTGTATCGAAATATGATAGAATGAGGTCAGCTGCAAATATAAATTTTGATGAGGAGGATGTAATGTTATGAGCTTAAAATTAGCGAAAAAGATATGTTTCATATTCATTTTAGTTGCATTTGTTTTTGCTTCTCTCTTGTTAATTACACAAATTGTAGCTTTCGCATACTTGGTGCTTGGAATAGCTGGCATTTATATTATCTTCGAGCTTAAATTCTGGCGCTGTCCTGCGTGCAATAAAAATTTAGGGTCACTTTGGGTAAAGCATTGCCCTATTTGCGGTGAAAAGTTAGATGTATAACTTCCAGTTTGCTTAAAGGAGAAATTAAAAGTGAACAACAACGAAAATAGAAAGAATAAATATTTAACTGGTTTTATGATAGCAGGATTGCTTATTGGTACAATTATTGCAGTTACCGCTCATTATAGTATCGGCGTATGTGCTGGAATTGGAGTGGCATTGCAACAACTTTGAACTTGACAGAGGTTAAAAACATGGAAAATAAACAATGCAGATGCAACTGGGGGACAATGTCTCCGAAAATGCAGGAATATCATGACAAAAGATGGTGCAAACAAGTTCATGATGACAATGAGTTGTTCGCCATGCTGATATTGGAAGGTGCACAGGCCGGGTTATCATGGTCTACGATTATAGAGCGTGAAGACAACTATCGGATAGCATTTGACGGCTTCGATCCTGTGATTGTAGCCGCATATGACGATAAAAAGAAAGAGAGTCTGATGCAGAATGAAGGTATCATCCGCAACCGCCTAAAAATAAACGCGGCGGTGACAAACGCCATCGCTTTTTTGAAAGTGAAGGATGAGTTCGGTAGCTTTGATAAATATATCTGGAGCTTTACGGACGGAAAGGTTATCGACCACAAGGTAAAGGATATGAGCGAAGTTCCTGCTACATCTGAGCTTTCGGAAAGAGTGAGCAGGGAGCTGAAAAAGCGTGGCTTCAAGTTTGTCGGTGCAACAATCATCTATTCCTATCTGCAGGGCATAGGAGTTTATAATGACCATGCTGTGGATTGCGATTTCAGGTAAATAATTATCTTATAATGTTGAAAATCTCAGCTTGCAGCACTTGCTGCTGTGTGCTTGAGATTGACTGCTTACCATGCTGCAAGGAAGGAGAAAACACGAATAACATATGAAAACAATTCTTTTACACGGGCTGGGACAGAACGCCCATGATTGGGAGAAAGTAACCAGCCTCATTCCCAATATGAAGGTTGATTGTCCGAACCTTTTTTCTGCAGGAGAAAATGGCTTTTCCTATTCTGAAATTATGCACTCCTGCGAGGCACGATTTGCAGACGAGCGTGAACCATTGCGTATCTGCGGTCTTTCTTTTGGTGCAGTTCTCGCTCTGGATTATACAATTCGACACAGCAGCCATGTAACATCGCTCGTATTGATTGGCTGTCAGTATAAAGTTCCGAGTCTGCTTATTGATTTACAAAATATTATGTTTCGATGTATGCCGGAGAAAGCATTTCAGAATACCGGCTTATCAAAAAGCAATACCATAGAATTAGCACGCTCGATGCGGAATTTGGATTTCAGCGAAAAATTACATGAGATTTCCTGCCCCGTAACCATTATTTGCGGCGAAAAGGACAGAGCAAATAAGAAAGCGGCAAAGAAACTGAACACATTGCTGCCACAAAGCGAATTGCTTATAATTCCGGGTGTCGGACATGAGGTAAACAAATATGCACCAGAAGCCATTGCTGCTATACTCAACCGGGAATAGCAAACCCAGCCGGAACAGCGGGCAGTCAAGATGAACGGGCTGTACCCGCCGTTGACCGCCCGCCTGGTTTCGCAAAGAGGATTACCTCTGTTCTTACAAATTTTAGAGAATCCTATTTTTCCTGTTTCGTCTTCCTGACATACAGGGAAAATGAATATAAGATCGGCAGAACAACCGCCGCCAGTATCGCCGCAAAGGTCAGATACGGCGCTCCGGCAAAGAGATTGACCAGGGAAACGGCTCCGGCCAGCATGAACAGCTTGCCGCTGAGACGATGGGTTTTGTTCCAGTTGTCCTCATCCGACAGCGTCCACGGAAGCTTGATTCCCACCGTATAATTCTGTCTGCATTTCGGCAGGTAATTGCCCACTGCAAGGAAAATCACGCCAATCAGCACTTCGGCAAATACCTCTGTGTTCATCGGCATTCCCAATGCATTTCCATAAATCGTAATTCCACAGACCACCGACACCACCGGACAGATCCAGAAAATAAGGCGCATCATCTTCCTTCCAATCCGCTTCTGCTTCGGGTCCGCAATGGTGGAAACCATGCACAGCATATGGCATACCAGGAGAAAAAGCGGCAGCCCGAATACGGTAAACGCCTTGCTGCTCCAGCCGTTGGCCTCCCCTCCTACGCCAAAATGGGTGGCTATCGTCTCCGGCAGCCGCTTCCACAAAAGGATTCCTGCCAGAACCGGCAGCAGCACCACCAGACTGGTCATGATGAAATCTTTTTTATACGTTTTAAACATCTCCATGCTCTCCTTTCAGTTCCGCAAGCCAGGTCATAATCTCCTCCAGCACCGATGTGTTCAGCTCGTAATAGATAAAATTCTTCTCCCGCGTCTCAAACAGCAGGTCCGCCTTTTTCAATATATTCAAATGATAGGAGATGGTAGCCCCGGTCATATCAAAATGACTTCCAATCTCTCCGGCAGACATCCGCCCCCTTTTCAGCATCATCAGAATCTCTCTTCGGACCGGGTCGGAAAGCGCTTTAAACGTCTGAGCAAACCCCACGATATCCCTCCTTGCTTCCCAGCGGTTCCCATCTTCTTCCCAGAACGAACCGTTTAGTATTTAGAAATATTTCTAAATAGAATATACCGCAGTCTGTTTTCGTTGTCAATTGGTATTTAAAAATTCGCCTTATTGGAACCCCAGCTTCTGTCCCACCGCCGCCATCTGCTCCCTGGTCGGCTCCCAGTCAAACCGGATTTCCACAATCTGGTTCTCCCAGCAGACCAGATAGTGATTTAAAAGCCCGCTGCTCCATTCAAGCTGATACGCCTCGTCCGCTCCCCAGGCAGATGCATCCGCCGGAACATAGGAATCCCGGAAGATTTCTCCGGACTTCTCAAACACTTCATCCTGATGCTTCTTTAACAGGCTGTTCTTACAGAAATCAAAAAGAACCGGAACCTTCACCTCTGTAACCGTATAGTCCAGAGAGGGCGCATTTTTTTCCTGTCTCAGCACCGCTCTCTGCCGGTATTCGGTATGCGACAGCAGAAAGGTCTCATCCCGTTCCCTCTCATACGACCATATGCAGTCCTCATATTCCGTCAAATCCGTCAGTTCCTCCAGCCGAAGCGGCATGGGGTCATCATAGATTTTAAAGGTCCAGCCGTCATAGCCGTAGGTTCCCACCGGATTTCGTCCATCCGGCAGACCGAAACGGATGATAACCACCGTCATAACCCCGATTGCCGCAAATACAGCCAGCGCCGTCACGCCGAAGGACAACACCCGGTTCGTGCTCCGGGAAATCCCCCGCCGTTTCATCCAGGCCATGGCGCCCTTCATCGTGAGAATCGCCACCGCCGGAATCCCGGCCCCAAACAGAAGCGTATAAAATCCGAAGGGAGAGCTGCCAAATGCCATCGCCACCAAAAACAAAGAAATGCCCAGCAGCACGGCACTTGCCCTGCGTCTGGTTTTTATCTCAAGGGACCTCCCGTTCCAGGCGGCTTCTCTTGCCTGCCTGTACCAATAGAAGTAAAAAACAATCTCGCAAAACGCCATCCCGGTTACCAGAAACCACATCGGGAAAAGGAATATGGAAGAGGAAGCAGAAAGAAACTCCACCGGATTTTCGTATAGCTGCCACCCCATAAATACCATCTGGAAAATGCCGACCAAAGCCAGAAGAAGCTGCGGCGGCAGAAGATTCCGCCTCATGGAACGGTGTATCGTCTCCACCTGCGTCACCACATCCGTCTCGATGGGAACCGGGCAATCCTCCTCATTACAGAAAATCTGCATCGAGCCCCACTGGGCAATCCGCTTCCAGCCGTCTCTGGCGCAGTATTCCTCCATCACCCGCTGGCCTTCCGTAGGCTCCGGGTCAAATTCCGAGGCGTCCGGAAAATAGGTGACGGCTATGTGAAGCCGCTTCGGCTCGATGCGCCGGTAACTCCATATATGATTGCCCAGCCGCTCAATCAGCCAGCCCTTCCACGCCATATCCTCCAGATGGGCCTGTATGGCGGCATAGTCGTAGAAGGCAAACCATTCCAGGCGGCGCTTTCTCTCCATCACCGGCTCTCTCTCCTTCCCTTCTGCCATCTTCCTTTCCGCCCTCTTTCTTTCCTTTCTCCCCGTCATCTTCCATCCTCCTCTCCAAACGCCCGGCGGTAATCCTGCGCCTGAGCGGTAATCCTTTCATATTCCCGGTCCAGCATCTCTTTCCCCTTTTCCGTCAACCGATAGCTGCGGCGGCGTCCCTCCACCTTCGTCTCCCGTATCATCCCCGCCTCCAGAAACTGCTCCAGCAGATTATAAAGGGTGCCGGAGCCTACCGTTACCCGGTTCCCTGTCATCGCCGGAACCCGGTCCAGAATATCCATCCCGTAACACTCCTGTCTCAGACAAAGCAGGATATAGAACATCTGCTCCGTCAAGGTCTGAAATTTCACTCGCGGCATCCGCTGCACCTCCCATTCTCGAATATCGAGTATT
>JAUNPZ010000032.1:0-8173 GCA_030536455.1 Lachnospiraceae bacterium
CTTTCCATCAGCCTGAAAAATCAGATTCTTGAACGCAATGTTTCTTTAAACACCATCCAGGATCTGATTCAGGTTCTTCAGGAAATCGTAGACGAGGGCTGACAGTGAAAAAGCCGATGCCGGACAGCATCTGTTTCTGCTGCCTCTGCATCGGCTTTTCCTCATCCGTTGTCGGTTCCTTCGAAAATCCATTACATCTGATTCCAGCAGGCTTCCACGCACTGTCTCAGATGTTCAAAATCCGCTTCATCCGGATGGGACAGCGCCTTGTCGAAATTATCGATAAGCCCCTGCATCTTTTCCGAATTTCCCGGCTGCATGGCTTCGTAGCGTTTACGCACCGCCACCGGCATCCGGCCCTGGCACATATAGGTTCCGACTACTGCATTGGAACCATTCAGGTGCGTCCGCACGTTCCCCAGAATCTGCTCAAAATACGGCTCGCTTCCGCCAAAACCAGCCGTACCAAATAAAAATACCTTCTTATCCTGCAGCCCGGCCAGAAAAGAAGCCAGCCCTTCATCACAGTTTCCCTTATCCGTCCAGAACCCGGCAAAAATCAGTTCGGCCTCGGCCGCCTGTTCATCCGGCGCCCCGTAATACACACAGTCCGCCTCCGGCAGAACTTCCTTTAACTGCTCTGCCAGCAGTCTGGTATTTCCTGTTACACTGCTATATACAATCGAATACTTCATATTTTCCTCCATTCCGTGTGTGCTCCCCGGCACAAACAGCTAATTATAAAATACATCTGCTCCATGACAAAGTCAAGCATTCCTCCCTCTCCGTAAGAAAACGCAAGAAAATTGTCAGAATTTTGAAGCAAAGTGCGCCTTGACTTCATGCTCCGGTCATGGTAAAGTATAAAAGGTGTAAACATACCAGAATCAGTTGTCTTGTCGAGACAGCGCCAGTAAGGGCTTGTACTGGTTTCGACGGGGATCATGCAGCTGGTGAAGCTATCCCCATGCGATGGGTTAAATGGCAAAATTAAATACAAACGCTGAAGATAATTTAGCAATCGCTGCCTAATGGCAGCTGTCAGACTTAGCGCACCTACACGCTGAGACCCTGGCATCGACGATGTAGGAAACGACACGCAGTAAGCTTTGCCTGCGCGGGCGTATCATGAAGCTACTGAAGTTACCAGGATGTCTGTTTTCGGGTAACGGAGGGAATGTCAAATAACCGACTATGATAGTAGAAGAACAGGGAATTGGTTTTCGGACAGGGGTTCGATTCCCCTCAGGTCCACTCACCAAAAACACGCAGCCGCAGGATTTACCTGTAACTGCGTGTTTTTATTTTGCCATTTTCTTTTCTCCTGACACTAACGCAGGAACAACGGATTGCTCCACGCTGTTCTTCCATACTTGTCCGTGCACTGCACTCTCACATAATCTTCATCGCCCTTCAGATCGTACTCGCCTTTTACTATGGTATCCTCGTAACACTTCCCGACATATGAGATTCCGTCATTGATATGATTTCCCGCTATAAAATCGATCCGGTAAACCGGAGAGCATTCCACATACGCAACGCCATCCTGAATTTTCCAGTCGTGAATTTCCGGCCCTGCCGACATATAATAATTGCCTTCCAGCATATTCTTCAAAATCGCCTCATGGCTCAGTTCCGGTGCATTCACAACAATAAATCCGCCGCAGGCATCATCAAACACACCGCCATTATGATTATCATCCGTGGCAATGCCCAGCATCTTCCTTCCATGTCTCAGCATCAAATCCCAATATGTACTGTCAAAACCGGTATTGCTCTCATTTACCGTGTTGTAGTTGAAGATTTCCAGCGCCCAGATGCCTTCCGTATGGATAAATTCATCTGCATCCACCCTTGACCAGATTGGATGGTTGTAGGTTGTGATGCAGCCACGGCTTCTCAAATAATCGCACAGCTTCTGCGCCGCCTCCGCGCCATTCCACTCTCCTTCATACCGATCCGGCTCCAGCCTTTCATAATTCCGAAAAACCCGGTCTCCTGCCGCCTTTTCCATCTCCTCCGTTCCCAGAATCCCATGAATGTGATGCACCTTTAATGCACGTCCGGTTCCAGCTTCATAAAGGACAGCGGATGCTTCCAGGCCCGGAAGGATGATGAAATCATCACAGTCAAACTTCTCCCGCAGGTCAGTATATAAATCATGCTCCGAAAAGCATAAAAAGCTGTATCCATGCTCTTTAAAAAGCTTTACTGCCTCTTCCGGGCTTAGATTTCCATCTGAATTTGTAGTATGGCTGTGAAGATTACCCTTGTACCAGTTCGTATAATGTTTAAAACCCTGTTTGTTCTCCGTCATGATTTGTGTCTCCTCGTTACTTTTACAATGCGATGCAGTTCTTCTCTGCTACGGAAACATATACCTTCGATCCGTCCTCAAACAGCACGCGGCTGCGGAACAGCGCATCGATATGGATCGGTATCCCATTTATGTTCACCGTATAGCGAAGCACATTCCCTCTCGGAGAATTGCTCTCCACGATTCCCTCGAAATGATATTCATCTTCATTCATGATTGGCTGATGAGAAATCGAAAAAGTTTCGGGACGAAGCGCCACTTCTCTGTTATCCTCCCGTTTTCTTCCCGTTACAAGCTCAAATTCTTCCGGTTTCAGCAGATTATAATTGCCGATGAATCCTGCCGCAAATGAACTCACAGGCTTTGTGTATACACTCACCGGATCTCCGGACTGTTCAATTTGACCGTCATGGAACAGATGAATCACATCCGACATTACCATCGCCTCATCCTGATCATGCGTCACGAAAACAGCGGTAAGTCCCAGCTTCTTTGTAATCTGCTTGATGCTTGCCTGCAGGGATTTTCTGAGTTTTGCATCAATGGCGCTCAACGGCTCATCCAGCAAAAGAACCTTCGGCTCCATCACAATACTGCGTGCCAGAGCAACTCGCTGCTGCTGACCGCCGGACAGATTGACCGGATGCTGCTTTTCCTTGCCTTCCAGCTCTACCATGCGGATGGCGTCCGCCACCCTTCTCTTAATCTCCGCATTGTCCATTTTTTTCAGTTTTAATCCAAATGCGATATTTTCCTCAACCGTCATATTGGGGAACAGACTGTAATGCTGGAATACCATGCCGATATTCCGGTCTTTCGGCTCTTTGTGGGTAATCTCCTCCCCATCCAGATAAATTTCTCCGCCATCAATGGTTTCCAGACCTGCCAGGCAGCGGAGCAGTGTGCTCTTGCCGCAGCCCGAAGGCCCTAACAGCGTGACAAACTGCCCCTTTTCAATCTCCATATGAATACCCTTCAGCACATGGTTGCTGCCAAAATATTTCTCTACATTCTTAAATTCAATATACGCCATCTCTATCCTTTCCTGCCCTTATCCGTTCTTCTCTTCTTTTTTATCATCTGCGCCTCTTAAAAATACAAACATGGAAATTAACAGGGTAACTGCAAACAATACCATAATAATCGCACATGTTTTCTGACTGGATTTCTTCATAATTTCGTACACATACATCTGTGCAGTCGGAAAATAGTTGCCTGCCAGCATATTGATCACTACAAAATCGCCAAATACAATCGCCATCGCCAGCATAGAAGAAATCACGATTCCGTTCATGATATTGGGTACGATGATATGAAAAAAGGAGTAGAATTTTCCCGCGCCAAGCATCTGAGCCGCCTCCAGCATTCCTTTCACATTCATACCATTTAAGTTGTTTCTTACACCCTGATAGATATAAGGAAGAACCACGATACAGTAAGTAGAAGTAAGCATGAAAATCCGGTTGCTGAATGGCTCCGGCGCATCGGCATAAAGCGCCAGCACGCAGATTGGAAGAATCACACCTTGAATGGAATACGGCATGGTACAGAGGATTTTCATGTATTTATCCCACTCCGGATGGTACACTACAATCACATACATGGCAAGAAGCACAATCGTCATGCAAATCCCGATTGGAACAACGGAAATGATCAGAGTTCTTCCAACAGAGAGCCAGAATACCATGTCGGTAAATATTTCTCCATATGCCCGAAGCGTAAAGGAACTTGGAAGGATATCCATCCATTCCCGAAACAGCGAATACAAAAATGTAAATACCAGCGGAATCATCAGGTAAATCACCACAGCCGTGATTACGATTCCCGCTCCTGTTTTCTTCTTTGTCGTCATGATGCGGTTCCCCCTGTCATCTTTGCTACATGCTGTGTGACTGTCATGGAAAATACCATGATTAAAATCAGGATCACAGCCAGCGCGCTTCCAAATTCCGGTCTCTGCACAATATCCCCCTTGAACTGCTCTGCAATTCGAATCGGCAGGATTGAATAGTTATTCATCAGCAGCGCATAGGCCGTTGCATATGCGGAAATCGCATTGGCAAACAGTGTGGAAAATGTTCCCAAAAGACTTGGAAGAAGTACCGGAATTCCAACTTTTCTCCAAAATGTCCGGTCCGTTCCGCCCATTATACTCACGGCCTCCCTCCACTCTTTCCTGATCGAATCAAATGCCGGAATCAGGAGCAGGGTTGCAAGCGGAATCTGAAAATAAATGTAGGTCAGCATCAATCCCCATGTGGTATACAGAGGGAATTCGGCTAACAGCTTAATTCCAAGCTTCTGTCCGAGAATGGTGATAACACCTGCATTTCCGAACAGGATAATAAAAGAAAAGGCCAGCGGTACACCCGAAAAATTAGATACCATATTCAGGATGCTCATGAAGACCTTTTTTACCCTTCCACCCCGCTCACAGGCTGCCTTCCCGGCTGCAAAAGCCACAACCAGGCCAATCGCCGCAGACGCTGCAGAGATGAGAAGACTATTCTTAACGGCCGACACATAGAGCGGTTTTGTAAAAATACTGATATAATGCTCCAGCGTCAGGCCGACGCCTCCGCCCTCCGGAAGAAAGCTCTTGATGATCGTCGCCAGAACTGGCAGGATTTCAAACATTCCTGCCAGCATAACGAAGGGAATCACCGCTAAAAGATACGCTTTATTTCGCATACGAAATCACTTCCTCCTGCCACATTCCTCCGATCTTCTTCGTCGTCTCATCCCATGCACTCTGATCCTGAATCATACGGCTGCCTTCATACTGCTCATCTGGAAGCATTTTATCCTTCACTTCCTGTGGAAGCTCAACGTCTCTCACCGGTCTTGCATATCCCTTTGCAAGGTTAATCTGTCCCTGATCGCTTAAGATATACTCTCTCGCCATGGCTGCCGCATGCGGTCTCTGGGAATATTTGTTTAAAATTGTGCAGTATCCGCTCTGAATAGAACCTTCGGAAGGAACATTGATTTCAAAATCTGCATCTGGATTGTTCTTTAAAAACTGATCCCGATATCCCAGTGCATTGTAGTCCCACAGGAACGCTACGCCTACTTCGCCTTTCTCAATCCGAGCCATGCTGAATTCGCCCATGTCCAGCCGTCCCTGCTCGGCAATCTTGCGGAAATACTCAAGTCCCGGCTCTACATTGCCTTCATCTCCGCCCATAGCAATTGCTGCTGCCAGCACCGCGAACTGCGCCTGATTTGCTGCCGCCACATCACCAACAGCCACTTTGTAATCCCCATTCAGAAGATCCTCAAATGACTTCGGTGCTTCCTTTACAATCTTTTTATTCGTCATCATGGTCATGGTTCCGTAATATCCGATAATCCAGTCTCCATCGTCATCCTTTGCCCAATCCGGAATAGAATCCCAGTAGCTGGTCTTATATTTTAAGGTGACGCCTTTTTCCTCTGCAATCGGGCCAAATGCCTGTCCCACATCACCGATGTCCTTGGTTGCGTTCTTCTTTTCCGATTCAAACATAGAAATTTCCTCTGCGGAAGACATATCGGTATCAGTATGTTCCAGGTTATATACCTCCTTGAGATCTTCCCATGTTCCGACCCAGTTTGCCCATGTATCCGGCATTCCTACCGAATCAACTCTTCCCTCTTTCTGAGCTTCTGCAAGAATTTCTTCCTGAGACATGCTGTTTAAATCCACTTCCTTCACAGTTGTCTGATCAGAACATCCGCTTAACACACTGGCAGCCATAACTGCGGCCATCAATATACTGATATTTCTTTTTTTCATGACTTGTTCTCCTTACGATTTTTCTGTTTTGTATATAAACACGCATTAATTTTATCGCCGCATTGTAAAATTAAAAAGTTAAATTCTGTAAAGCCTTTGTAAGAAATCTGCATCTTCTTCTTTCTTATCTGACATCATCATGCTACGTTTAAACCGTAATATCTACGGTTTCTTCGGCCTACGGTTTCTTCGTAATTTTTTAAGTTTATCTTTTTACGGATTAATCATACATTCATATCATAAGGAGGTTGAATGAGTGGACTTGTAAATAAAGAAATAATGACAAAAAAAATATCCATTTTTATATGGATAAATATAGAAAAATCGACAAGATATGTGCGATGCTTTCGGAGTTAAATATACTGCCTAAACGATGAAAACCACCAGATTGCACAGAAAGCTTTTGAAAATCCAGAACTGCGCACCCTGTTTAATGCGGCCAGAGACACCCCGCTGGAGTGTCCTGGCAAGAGACGTCTTGATTTTACTCATTTTTCAGTTGCGACATCGCAACTCACCCCGGAAAGGAATAATCCCTGTCAGTCAACCACTTTTACTGTTTCAATTACCGGCTGATTTTCTTTCGGAACCGTACCATTATTATCCACAGGCTTCACCGCCTCGCAAATAGCATCAACCACATCCATACCCTCGGTCACATAGCCAAAGCAGGCATAATCGCCATCCAGAAAAACGCTGTCCTCATGAACAATAAAAAACTGGGAACTGGCACTGTTCTTATTCTGCGAACGCGCCATCGATATTGCCCCTCTTTTGTGAGAGAGATCATTCTTCACCCCATTACCGGAAAATTCACCCTTGATTTTGTCCTTAGAACCGCCCATTCCGGTTCCAAGAGGATCGCCGCCCTGAATCATAAAGCCACTCATGATACGATGAAAGGTCAGCCCGTCATAAAAGCCATCATTCACCAGCTTCAGAAAATTTGTTACGGTAATCGGAGCGGTATCTGCATCCAGTTCTGCCTTGATCGTGCCGTAATCCTTTACAGTAATCTCCACATAATGTTTTCCGGTTGCCATCCGGTCAGCATCCGTCGTCCCGGTCCCGGCAGATCCTGGCGACGGATTGTTTCCTTTGCCGGCACATGCTGTCAGAACAGCAATCATCACTGCAATTAGTATGCAAAATAAAATCTCTCGTTTCATCGTCTTATTCTTCCTCTCTTTCTTGATTAACCGCCGGAAAAGCAGTTTTGAAAGATATTTTCCCTTCATTTTTCCATTGCATTTTTGTGGGATATCTATCTGTTATTTCTGATTATCATACCATCGGCTGCCGGAAAACGCAATGGCCGGCAGCCGAATTCGTATTGCATCTGCATTATGGCGAATTTTTATGAAGATACACCTAAGAATGCTTTTTATTCGGGGTGCTAATCTCCATAATAATAAAGCCCTCTTAAATACCCCTTCTCATCGAATGCAGGGACATTTCCCGAATAGGTTTCGGATTCCCCGGAGTCCTCCCCGGTAAAATCCATCTTTCTCCAGCCGCCGTCCTCCAAAAAACGTTCCTCCGGCGGAAGCTGAAAATATCCGCTCCAGCCCTTTTCTGCCCCCTTTAACACATAGATGCTTCCCTCATAAACCGGTTTAAATAACGTGTCCGCGCTGTTGGCCCAAAGAGAATAGGTGCCCGGATACGGGTCATAAGACAAATAATAGCCCAGCTCCAGTCCGGAATCATATACGAGCGTGCAGTCTCCGTGGTCCGTATTCTCAGAAATCTTCATCACCGCCGTTTCTCCGGTTCTCTCATTGACACAGATTTCCGCCTCTCCAAATTCCTTCATCACTGCTTCATACTGCTCCGGCAAAACCTCCACCGGAAGGCTGATGGTTCCTTCTGACTCATAGAAAATCCCCTGGTCCGTCCCGTTTGCAGCGATCGTAACCTGAATTTCACCATGGTCCGGCAGCAGACCTCGATAGGGAGTTTCTGGCAGCTTCTCATAAGCTTTCTTCGCCTCCGCCGCCTTTTTCTCGTCAAAATCAGCCTCTGCCTTCTGAAGCAGCTCCAGATTACTCATTTCCAGCGGGCAAAATACCGCTTCA
>JAUNPZ010000032.1:8273-11252 GCA_030536455.1 Lachnospiraceae bacterium
TGCCTTCTGAAGCAGCTCCAGATTACTCATTTCCAGCGGGCAAAATACCGCTTCATCAAAGCGGTCTCCTTCGATTGTCCCTTCATACCACGGCTGCTTTTCGAAATACTCCTGCAGCTCCAGGCTTTTAAATTTTCTTCCGTAAACCGCGTAAAACTGATTCTTTAAAATCCGAAGTTCCTCCCTGGTACATCCAAGCAAATCGCTTGCATTTAACGGACGCTTGAATGCCTCCGGCTTAAAGAGCAGTTTTTCCGGGTAATACTGTCCTGCGGCTGCGGAATCTCCTGTTAATGAAACAAAACCGTCCTTCTGTAAGAGCACATCATATTCCGGTACGCTTTCCGCCGTCAGGTCATCCGTTCCGTCCCGGTCCTCATAATGCTGGCTGCGCTTATTTTCTTCGTAGTAAAAGGTCAGGCTGTGAAGCACGGAACCGCCTCCGGTATCCTCCTCCTTTATAAATTCCAGATTTAACTGATTTCGGTTCCACCGTCCGCCCGGAGTCACCACAAGCCGGTAACCGGGATTTCCCATTTTGAAATAGGAGGTGCACCATGATAAGGCGCTTTCCTTTAAAACTCTGTCGTGCCCGTCTTCTGCAAACGCTTCGGTTTCTTCCTGCTGCATTTCTTCCTGCTGTGTTTCTTCGGTTGAGAATGCCTCCTTCGTCACGGTCTCTTCGGCTGCAGTCTGATCCGTACAGCCTGCCAGCCCCAAACCGATGACCGTGATGTAAAGGATTGCGGCTGCTTTCACTTGAAATCGTTTCATGCCTTTTATTCCTCCTTTTGTATGGCCGCCCGCGGCAGCTTACACCATTGCTCATCCGGTTTTCTTATCAGGAAAAGGCGGTTCAGCCCCTCCTGCCACGGATATCGAAACTCCATATATCGCTCCACTGTCCCATAGGTTCCGAATATCTTTTTCCAGTGTCCGGTGGTTTCCTGATGCAGCCGCAGGATGCCGTCCTCCTCATACAGGTGGCTGCCCATGCTTTCATAATCGAATCCGCGAAGCTCCCTTGGCGTATAGTATGGATTCAGTTTAATGAACCAATATCCACCGGGAGCCAGTACCCGGTCCAGCTTTTTCAGGACAGTTTCATCCACCTGCTCCGGCATCACATCCAGAACATTTGACAGGATGATTCCATCAAATTCCCCGGCTTCAAAATCATCCAGCAGTCCGCTGTTTCCGGTAAAGAAATGAAGCCCACAGTATTGGCTCATTTTTGCCGTTTCCTTTGCAAATGCAATTCCTTTTTCTGCTTCATCAATCCCGATTCCCTTTTTATCCGGAAAATCCTGCATATACTGAAACAGAATGTCCCCGGTTCCGCATCCAAAATCCAGTATACGGCTGGTCTTTTCTCCGAATTCCTGCAGCACACCGTCAAATCCCGGTTCCACCGTCAGTTTGAATTTTCTCAAATCCACCGGCCTGCATTCCGAATAGATTTCATTCCATAATCCGGTTTCGTTATCGTATGCTTTCATGTTCGGTCACTCCTTCTATCGCAAAGAGAAAAGCGGGAGAACGAATTGCTCTCCCGTCTGCTCCTACGCTTGTTATCCGTTTTCTTTCTTCTTTTGTTCTGAGTACGTTATAGTACTTATCATCCGCCCTGTCAATGGCTGAGCGCTGATATTCACCGTTTTTCTATTTGCCTCTGTTGGTCTGATTATTTCACAATTTCAATGATCTGCTCTATAAACTGCGCTGCATTTTTCATACGATAATTTTTCTCGTTAACTGCAATTTTTCCGGATGAGGAAACAAAAATGCTGCCAGCTAATGAATTATCATCATACACATAGATGAAAAGCGTCTTGTCCCCCAATTCAGACATCGACCCATCTGAAAATAATGTGCCGAATGTTCTTTTATAAGGGTATTTTCCCAATAAATCGAAAATGGCACTTTTTTGTTCTGCGGTAATGGTTGGATAATCAACAGAATCCATGTATGCCACACCATTTCTAACACCCTGCTCACTCAATACCATTTGTATCTGATTCTTCTCACCCGCAGTGCCCGAAAGCGATAAAGGCTTGAAGAATACAAGCATACCAATAAACGCTGCTGTGACAAACACTGCAAGAAATGCCGGTTTCTTTTTCATATCACATCCCTCCTTGGTCCATTCATCCTTATCGTATCAGCATGTTCCATACTCTTCCTGGTTTCATCCTATCACCCACAGCCGTGTCCGTCTACCAACGATTTCTTTACATTTGCATGAAGAAAACTGACGTTTTTCCTTACAAAAAAGCATTCCCCGTTTTTTCTTTTCTCCGGAAAATGCCTTTTGATACGAAACCATATTATTTAGTACAGATTTTTCACTTTAAATTCTCTTTCAAGCTCCCTCCGCTGATCTTTCTTGGCAATATCTTCTCTCTTGTCATAAAGCTTCTTTCCTCGTGCCAGGCCAATCTCCACCTTCACCAGGCTGTTCTTAAAATATACCTGCAGCGGCACCAAGGTATAGCCCTTTTCTGCAATCTTCGACGCCAGCTTGACAATCTCCGTCTTGTGCATCAGAAGCTTTCTGGCCCTTAACGGGTCCTTGTTAAAAATATTTCCCTTCTCGTAAGGGTTAACGTGCATTCCGTAAACCCAGATTTCATTATGCATATCGATGCGGACAAATGCCTCCTTAATGCTGCATTTTCCCATACGGATGGACTTGACCTCCGTACCGAACAGTTCGATGCCGCACTCATACTTTTCATCGATAAAATAATCATGGTATGCTTTTTTGTTATTTGCAATTAATTTTACTGCCTCTTTCAAAATTAATAATCCTCCATATAAAACATTCCTTCTCTACCTGCCGCACCACAATCGGTTATTCCAATATTATACCCCAGCATTTCTTGCGAAGCAACTGAAATCACGCATCCCCGGAGGGGATACCTCAGTTCTAAAACACCATCTGAATCAAAACCATATAAATCACGGTTCCGGCTCCGA
>JAUNPZ010000032.1:11352-16153 GCA_030536455.1 Lachnospiraceae bacterium
CAGTTCTAAAACACCATCTGAATCAAAACCATATAAATCACGGTTCCGGCTCCGATGCTTAACAGCGTGTTTTTCTTCCACCAATGAAGCCCCGCTACTGCTCCGCAGCCAAGAAGCTCCGGCAGACCATAAGGCGCTGCTGTCACATCCACCTGTTTCAGGCAATACACCACCAGCATTCCGATAATCGCAAAGGGCAGCACCTGGGAAAGATAAGTGATAAACGCAGGTGTTTTCCGTTTTCCTCCAAAAAACAAAAATGGAAGAAAACGAAGCGCCATCGTAACCAGCGCAATGATCAGAACCAGCACAGCCGAGTGTATCTTATTCATGAGCCTCTGCCTCCTTCCCCAGCACCTTTCGCAATCCGATCAACAGAACCGTAATCAGAACCATGGACGGAATGAGGAACCGGTCCGGGCCGAAAGCCAACAGGCAGATAAGAGAGGAACCGACTCCAATCAGGGCGCTGATATGATTTGCGGTGCTTCTCCACTGCTCCATAAAAACCACAACGAACAGAGCCGTCATGGAAAACTCGATTCCGGCTGTGCGAAAGGAAATCATGCTTCCAATCAGAGAACCGGCCACACTCCCGATTACCCAATAGGCCTGATTCATCATGGACAGCAGCAGATAATACCGCTTCTCATCCACACCCTCCGGCACACTCCCGCTGCACACCAGAGAATAGGTTTCATCCGTCAATGCAAACATCAGGTACGGCTTTTTCTTTCCCGTTCCCCGATAACGTTCAATCATGGAAACGCCATAAAACAGATGCCTTGCATTCACCATCAGCGTCATCAGCGCTGCTGAAAGGATCGACGCTCCTCCCGTCATCAGGTCAATCGCCACATACTGCATGGAACCGGCATAAATAAATGTGCTCATCAGCAAAGCCCACCCGATTCCATATCCCTTCGTTTCCAGAAGGATTCCAAAGCCGCATCCCAGCACCAGATACCCGGCCATAACCGGCAGAGAACGAGCAAATGCATATTTTACCGTCATAAAAATCTCCCTGCGCGCAATATTTCTGCACCTGTTTTTCTCTCCTTGTGCTGATTGCGCTTGTACAATATAACCCGTATTTTACTTCCCCATCCTTTAAATGTCAAGCCATCATGTCGGACCGATTCCATTTGTCCGGTATTTATCTGGCATTGGACCCATTCCATCTGTCTGGAAATCTATCGGATAGAATCAATCAAAACATCCATACTACTACCGTATCAAAAGCGGATCCAAGAAGCCGCACAGTTCACAAAATATGGAGGTGCTCAGCATGACGATGGATAATAACCGAATGGAGCGAACCCCGGAAACAGACCGGTATGGCGATGGTGATGTGCCGGAGGTAGATACCCTTCCCTACACCGGCAGCCGACCGGAAATCGACACCGAACGCTACCAGAACGGCGCCCAGGTCGAACCACTTCCGGAATCCTTCCGGGAACGCAGAGATGGTCCTGGAGGGAACTAAACTGTTCCGCCTGAATCGGAAATGGACAACGGCATGGCTTTTTACCGTCATGCCGTTGTCACAAAAAATAATATTGGAATTTCCGGCTGTGGAATTTCGCATGTGTAAAATTCATTTTTGTTTTATTACATTATTTTACATTTAGTGGTTGACAAATCGTTTTCTGTGCAGTATGATAGAAACATGATTTTACCATTAATTTCCTTTTATCTGCAGTAAATCGTATTCCCTCCGGGGACCCGTGATTTTAGTTGCTTCGCAAGATATGCTGAGGTATCCCCTCCGGGGATGTGTTATTTTGGTTGCTTCGCAAGATATGCTGCGGTATACTGTAGTTAAGGGACTGGATGCTTTTCGCTTAAAAATGCTGCTTCCAGACAGGCGGCATCGCGTCCGCTGCCGGGCGCATGAAAGTTTAGAAAGGAAGTATTGTCCTGCTGACATATCAAGAACAAAAAGAACTGTTAGAAAAACTGAATCTCATTGACGACATATTCTTTCAGAAAATAGCGGAAGACCCGGAAGTATGCGAGGAGATGCTGCGGATTATCCTGGCGAAGCCGGATTTAAAAGTCACAGACGCGCAGACACAGCGGTTTCTGAGAAATATCGGCGCTCATTCCGTTATTCTGGATTTATTATGCCAGGACAGGGATGGCTCCTGCTTTAATGTGGAGATTCAGAAATCGGATGATGATAATCACCAGAAGCGGGTTCGTTTTAATCATGCAAACATTGATACAACCTTTGTGGAAAAAGGGCTGAAATATAAGGACCTGCCGGATGTGTACATAATCTTCATCTCAAAATTTGATGTGTTTCAGCAAAAACACACCATCTACCATATCGACCGGATGATAAGAGAAACCGGCCGTATCGTGCAGAACGGAACGCACGAAATCTATGTCAATGCCGCCGTGGATGATGGCAGTGATATTTCGGAGTTGATGCAGTATTTCAAGCACAGTAACGGCAGAAACCGAAAGTTTCCAAAGCTGTCCAATCGAATCCGGTATTTTAAAGAATCGCAGGAAGGAGTGAAGTCTATGTCAAGTGCTTTTGAGGATTATATGAATCAAAAAATCCAGGAAAAACTTCAAGAAAAACTCAAGGAAGAACTTCAGGTAGAAAACGAGAAAACAGCCAGGGCATTTTTAACAAACGGCGCCTCTATCGACCTTGTAGCCAAATCTCTTCCTTCACTAACCCGTGAATTTATCGAGAATTTAAACCGCCAGCTTTTGACGCCGGCAAAATAAGTGTTTTCCTGTAAGCCCAAATTGTATCCGTATCTCCAAACTCCAAGGCTTTGCTTGTTGACATTTTTATTCTACAGTTGTAGAATAAAATCAAATACTACAATTGTAGAGCAAGGAGGCTGCTTATGAAGAATCCGCCAATCCGCAGACTGCCGGATGCCGAGTTGGAGGTCATGCAGGCCGTCTGGGCCTGTACGCCGCCGGCGTCAAGAACAGACATTGATGAGAAACTGAAACTCACACATCCCATGGCCCTGACAACCCTGCTTACCGTGCTGACACGGCTGGCCGAAAAGGGCTTCATTCAAATTGAAAAGGCAGGACGGAGCGCCCGCTATCTCCCTCTGGTTCGGAAGGAGGACTATCTTGCACAGCAGAGCCGGAATTTTCTGGAAAAGCTCTGCGGCGGCAGCCTGTCCACCTTTGCCTCTGCACTGTGCAGCAGCGGCCTCAGCAGGGAGGAACTGGACGAGCTTCGTGACCTCCTGGAAAGGGATGCACTATGAGCAATGAAATCTTAAGCAAAGGCTTTGCCGCCCTCCTTATGAGCGCTGTATTTGCATGGGTGGTCTTTGACCGTTACGATACTGACACCGGTTCTGAAAATACCGACCCCGGACGGCAGCGGTATCTCCCTTACGTTCCAGGAAGCCTGCTTCCGCTTTTTCTCATTTCCATCGCAGTGATATCCCTGTTCTGTTTCGGCGGGCAGAAGGCCGCACATCTGACGCTCTCGATGTGCTTCGGCATTTTTCTGCATATCAGCCTGTATTATCTGGTACTGCTGCTGACACTGCCATTGTTCCGCAGACACTTCAGCGCCAGAGCCTGCGCCATACTATGGATGATTCCCAATTACCTCTATATTACAGAGCAGAATTATATGAAGCTGCCGATGCCACTCATCATCATTCAAGCTCCCGGCAGACTGGTATGGATTCTGTTCACGATATGGCTTCTGGGTTTCGTGGCTGTCCTTGGTTTCCATATCTTTTCCCATCTTGTCTTCCGCTTCCGCATTTTAAAAGATGCAGCGATAGTGTCTGACCCGGCGGTTCTGGCACTTTGGGAGGAGGAAATCGAGCTGGCCGCTTTTAAAAATCCCAGATTTCAATTAATGACCTCTCCTCATGTCGCTGCACCTCTGTCCATCGGATTGTTTCGGCGGAAAATCCGGGTGGTGCTGCCGGACCGGGCCTATTCTCCGGATGAGCTGGCCCTTATCTTCCGGCACGAGATTGTCCATATCGGGAGGGAAGATTCCTGGTCCAAATTTTTTCTGCTGTTCTGCACCGCCATGTGCTGGTTCAATCCGCTTATGTGGACGGCCATGCAGAAAAGCGCCGATGATATGGAGCTGAGCTGTGATGAAACCGTGCTGATTCATACCGACGACACCACCCGCCGCCGGTATGCCAATCTTCTCTTAAAAACCGCCGGTGATGCCCACGGCTTTACTACCTGCCTTTCCGCTTCTGCCGCCTCAATGCGCTACCGGCTGAAAAATGTGGTAAAACCGCCGAAAAAACATTCCGGCGCACTGATTGTCGGCATTGTCTTTTTCCTTCTCTGCATGAGCTGCGGCTATGTGGCACTGGCCTACGGCGGGGGGACCGGAGCAGAACTGATTTACCAGTCTCGCGATTCCTCCCGGTTCCGCCTCCGCTATATTACCCGAAACTATACTACAAGAGAGGAAGACTTAAGATGCGCCGATGAAGCGTCCTTTCATGCCTACATGGCATCTCTGAAAATGAACCACCTGACCGGCAACTATTCCTTCAATGACAGTCAGCGGGAAGAATTTTTTCTGTATGACACACCGGAGGGAACTCTGGCCGTCATCTTGTATGACGAAGTCCTCAAACTGGCACCGATTGGCGAAAAAAGCTCTGCATCAAAATCAGAATACTATTACCTGCCGGACGGTACCGACTGGGCGTATCTGGATACCCTGATTGTTCCCAACCCTGCACTGAAGCTGCATATTCAGGAGCCCGGAAACACTTCCGAAATCACGATTACGGCAAACCTGGTGCGCCTGGAGCAAACCGAG
>JAUNPZ010000032.1:16253-19469 GCA_030536455.1 Lachnospiraceae bacterium
CCGAGCTGAATCGGCCTGACGTGCTTCCTCTGGCTGACTTTACCGCCCGCTATACCATATATGCAGAGCTGACCGGCGAACAGGGAGAAGCTTACCATGCCGTCTTTCGGTTCGACTGCGGAGAAGCTGAGCCGAGATGACCGAAAGGAAGGCTGCCGCGCCCTTACGAAAACTCCCGCACAAACACAAAATCAATGGTCTTTAACAGCTTATCGGTTCCGGCCACCTGCACCTTCACCTTCTGCCCCAGCTTATAGACCTTCTTCGTCATCTCGCCTACCAGCTGATAATGCGCCTCGTCAAACACATAGTAATCATCCGCCAGCTCATTCATCCGAATCATGCCCTCACAGGTATTGGGAAGCTCCACATAAAGGCCCCAGTTGGTAACGCCGGAGATCACGCCGTCAAACTCCTCCCCGATAAAGCGGGACATGTATTCGCATTTTTTCAGCTTGTCCGTCTCCCGCTCAGCCTCATCGGCCCGGCGCTCCAGAGCGGAGGTCTGAACCGCCACCTGTGGAAGAAGACTGTCATAGTGGGCAATCCGCTTCTCCGAAAGGCCGGCCCGCAGATTCTCCTTGATAATCCGGTGAATCTGCAGATCCGGGTAACGTCGGATTGGGGATGTAAAATGGCAGTAATACTTGGCTGCCAGTCCGAAATGGCCGCTGCAGTCGATGGTATACTTGGCCTGCTTCATGGAGCGGAGGGTCAGACGGCTGATTAACGGCTCCTCCGTGGTGCCTTCCACCTTATCTAACAGCTTCTGAATCTCCTTCGGATGCACCTCGCCCTGAGGAGCTTTTACAAAATACCCGAAGTTGTGGAGGAAGGTGATTAACTGCTTCATCTTCTCCGGGTCCGGATTTTCATGGGTCCGGTACAGGAAGGGAATCTCCTGCCAGTAGAAATCCTCCGCTACCGTTTCATTCGCCGTCAGCATGAAATCCTCGATAATTTTGTTGGCCGCATTCCGCTCGTAAGGCTTGATGGCCAGCGGCTTTCCCTTCTCATCCAGCAGAATCTTGCTTTCCGGAAAATCAAAGTCGATGGCGCCTCTCGCCTCTCGCCGCTCCCGGATTAAGTCCGCCAGCTCCTTCATCTGCTCAAACATCTCCACAAAATCCGCATACTCTGCCATTACCGCCTCATCCCGGTCAGTAATTATGGCATTCACTGCCGTGTAGCTCATCCGCCGGTCCACCCGAATCACCGTTTCCGCAATCTGGTGGCCGATAACATTTCCCTTCTGGTCAATGTCCATCAGACAGCTTAAGGCCAGACGGTCCACGCCTGCATTGAGGGAACAGATGCCGTTTGACAGCTTATGCGGGAGCATGGGAATCACCCGGTCCACCAGATATACGCTGGTTCCCCGCTTCAGAGCTTCCCGGTCCAGCGGACTTCCCTCCGCCACATAATGGGTCACATCTGCAATATGAACGCCTAAGTGATACCGGTCCCCTTCTTTGGTCAAAGTCACGGCGTCATCCAAATCCTTGGCATCTTCGCCATCGATGGTAACGGTCTTTAAACCGCGCAGGTCCAGGCGGCCGGCATACTCAGCCTCCAGCACCTCATCCGCTGTTCCTTCCGTCTGCTCCATCACATCCTCCGGGAACTCCTCCGGCAGCCCGTATGCACGGACAATGGACAGGATATCCGTTCCAGGGTCATTCACATGACCGATGATCTCCGTAATCGCGCCCTCCGGGTTCCGGTTATATCCGCCAAAATCCGTTACCGTTGCCACCACTTTATGTCCCGTAACCGCTCCCATATCCTTTCCCTGGGGAATGAACACATCTTTTCCGATTTTCTGATTATCCGGCACCACGAAGCCGAAGTTTTTGCTCTTCTGGTAAAATCCGATGATCTGCCGGTTGGCATGCTCCAGCACCTTTAATATGGTTCCCTCCGCACGTTTCCCCCTTGGCTCCTGCTCCACCACAAGCTGTACCTTGTCTCCATGCAACGCTCCGTTGGTCTTTTCTGCCGGAATAAATACATCCTGCTCCATCCCTTCCACGGTGACGAATCCAAAGCCCTTCGGGTGGCCGGAAAATATGCCGCTCAAGGAGAACAGCTCCGGTTTTCCGTATTTTCCTTTTTTGGAAATGCCGATGGTTCCATCGGAAACCATCGCGTCCAGAACCTCCTGAAGCTCCCTTCGCTTCTCTCTCGGTATATCTAAGAGCATGGCCAGCTCCTTTACCTTCATCGGCACATATGCCGGGTCACGCATCAGCTCTCCCAGCATCTCTTTTCTCTGTTTTAATAAATTTTCTTCCATGTACTTCTCCTGTCCCTGCATTTTGGTGAATCATAATCTGCAATTTTTCTTCCCTGTTCACAAAAAGAAAAGCACCCTTGCCATCACAAGAGTGCCTCCGTATCACTTCATTACAGGATATTTAAAACAATTGCCAGTACCATAAAAGCAACCGCTGCAAATTTTGTAAACTTCTCCAGCGCGCCTTCCATCGAACGGCCTTTATTCTTTCCCCAGTAGGTCTCTGCCATACCAGCTACAGCACCTAAACCGGAAGACTTCCCTTCCTGCATCAGAATAATCACAGATAAAGCAATACATATGATAACAAAAATAACCGAAATAATAATTTTCAATGCAGCCATGATTCCACCTCCTACAGCCATACCGTTGTATCATAGCACATTTTTACGGCATTTACAACCACTTTCCGTGAAATCCGCTGTAATTTTTCGGGACTTTTCGGGTCATTTTTCCGTTCATATCCCCGCAATCTTCTCTTCAATCCGAAGGAGCTGATTATACTTCGCCGTCCGCTCTCCCCGGCAGGGCGCTCCGGTTTTGATAAATTCGGCGCCCATCCCTACCGCCAGGTCCGCGATGGTGCTGTCCTCCGTCTCGCCGGAGCGGTGGGACAGGATGGTGGTGTAGCCGTTAAGCTTTGCAAGCTGGATGGCATCCATGGTTTCCGTCAGCGTCCCGATCTGATTCGGCTTGATTAAGATGGCGTTGGCGCTGTGGTCTGTAATTCCCTTCTGCAGCCGGCTGCAGTTGGTGACGAACAAATCATCCCCCACCAGACGGGTGCGGCCGCCGATTCGCCCGGTCAAATCCCGCCAGCCTTCCCAGTCCTCCTCATCCATAGGGTCCTCGATGGAGTAAATGGGATAAGCATCCACCAGCTTCACCCAGTATTCCCGCATCTGCTCCCGGTCATAGGT
>JAUNPZ010000032.1:19569-22889 GCA_030536455.1 Lachnospiraceae bacterium
GAATTGGACGCATGGACGCCGCCATTTAATATATTCATCATCGGCATGGGAAGCTTATTCCCGTAAATGCCGCCGATATACTGAAACAGCGGCATCCCGTAGGCATTGGCCGCTGCTTTGGCGCAGGCCATGGACAGGCTTAAGATGGCGTTGGCCCCCAGCTTTCCCTTATTCTCCGTTCCATCCGCCTCCCGGAGCATCCGGTCGATATTCTTCTGGTCCCTCGCATCCTCAAACATCAGCACCTCGGCCAGCACCGTATTCACGGAACCCACTGCCTTTTGCACGCCCTTGCCCTGGAAACGCTCTCCGCCGTCCCGCAGCTCGACGGCCTCATGCTGCCCCGTGGAAGCTCCGGAGGGCGCCGCTGCGCGGCCGCAGGCTCCGCCCTCTAAAACCACCTCCGCCTCCACCGTGGGATTCCCTCTGGAGTCCAGGATTTCCCTTCCGTAAACCGCTGCGATTTCAAATCTCTCATCCATAACAATAAACCTCCTTGCCATATTTCCTGCATACATTTTCCGGTTTCTGCATCTGCATGCTTCCATTCTATGATAAGGATGGCTGATTTTCCGGGTTTTATACATTTTATCGCATTAACGTAATGTATGGTTAAAAAACCATTGTGCGATTCCGCATTTCGTTGTATACTATATGGCAAATGTAGAAATTCAGGAGGACGATGACATGTCTAAGATTCAGATGACTACCCCGCTTGTAGAGATGGACGGCGATGAGATGACCCGGATTCTCTGGCAGATGATTAAGGATAACCTGCTCCTGCCATTTATTGATTTAAAAACCGAATATTATGACCTTGGATTGGAATACCGGGAGGCTACCAGCGACCAGGTAACCATCGATTCCGCCAATGCCACCAAGAAATACGGCGTTGCCGTCAAGTGTGCAACCATCACGCCAAACGCCGCACGCGTGAAGGAATATAACTTGAAAGAGATGTGGAAGAGCCCCAACGGCACCATCCGCGCCATTCTGGACGGAACCGTATTCCGCACCCCGATCATTGTAAAGGGCATCGAGCCATGTGTGAAGAACTGGAAGAAGCCGATCACCATCGCAAGACATGCTTACGGCGATGTCTACAAGGCCTCTGAGATGAAGATTCCGGGACCGGGCAGGGCCGAGCTGGTTTACACCGCTCCTGACGGCACCGAAACCAGAGAGCTGATTCACAACTTCACCTGTCCGGGCGTAATTCAGGGCATGCACAACCTGACCCCTTCCATCGAAAGCTTTGCAAGAAGCTGCTTCAACTACGCACTGGATACCAGACAGGAATTATGGTTTGCTTCTAAGGATACCATCTCCAAAAAGTATGACCATACCTTTAAGGATATCTTCCAGGAAATCTTTGACGCAGAGTATGCCGAAAAATTCAAGGAAGCCGGCATTACCTACTTCTATACCTTAATCGATGACGCCGTTGCCAGAGTGATGAAATCCGAAGGCGGCTACATCTGGGCCTGCAAGAACTATGACGGCGATGTGATGAGCGACATGGTTTCCTCCGCATTCGGCTCCCTGGCCATGATGACCTCCGTTTTAGTATCCCCGGACGGCTGCTACGAATATGAGGCGGCTCACGGCACCGTACAGAGACATTACTACAAGCACTTAAAGGGAGAAGAAACCTCCACCAACTCCGTAGCCACCATCTTTGCATGGACCGGCGCATTAAGAAAGCGCGGCGAGCTGGACGGAAACCAGGAGCTGATGGCATTCGCGGACAAGCTGGAGAAAGCCACCATCGACACCATCGAGGAAGGCGAGATGACCAAGGACCTGGCGCTGATTACCACCAACCCGAATCCAACCGTATTAAACAGCGAGGACTTTATCAAGGCGATTGCGAAGAGACTGTAAGGAAAAAGTATTCCGCGCAAAAGCATTTAAAATCAGCAAAAAAACTGCTCCGAATATCGTCTTGATAAACGGAGCAGTTTTCATATCGCATTCCATTCTGGTTAGTTCCATTCCTCTATCAGCAGAAAATCCCGGATATTCCGGTGCTTGATTCCATTACGGCTCATATCAAATTCATCCATAGATACCACATATTTCGGGAAATTATCGCGTATGGTATCGTAAACACCAAATTCCCGTCTCACAGTTTCTTCTGATGCCAGCAGATATGTTACTTGAACATATAGCTTCTGGTCTTTCTTTTCGCAGACAAAGTCAACTTCTTTTTCAGCAGATTTTCCAACCGTAATGGTATATCCACGTCGCAGCAATTCCATGTAGACAATATTTTCAAGAATCAGATTAATATCTCTCATATTTCCGCCAAACACCGCTTCACGAATACCATGGTCCGCAATGTAATACTTTTCGTTTGCTGCAAGAATCTGTCTTCCCTGCAGGTCCTGCCGCTTTACCTGATAAAACAGATATGCATCTGTACAATATCGGATATAATTAAGAATCGTTTCTGTTGATACCGTGCGCCCCTCACTTTTAAAAAACTTCATAATGGAAGAAGCAGAAAATGGTGTTCCTGCATTTGCGGTTATATAAGTAATAATCCGTTCCAGCAGATCTACATCCCGGACATGATTACGCTTTACAATATCCTTAAGTACAACCGAATTATAGAGATCTTCCAGATACTGACGGCTCGGTTCCTCAGCAAATCGTAAATTTGAAAGATATGGCATTCCTCCTGTAATCAAATATGCCTGAAAACACTTTCCAGGACCAGCATCAGGAAAAACAGAGGTATAAAGTTCCATAAATTCCCCATATGAAAAAGGATAGATAATAAATTCAACGTATCTTCCGGCAAGATACGTTGCCAGATCTCCGGACAGCAGCTTGGCATTGGAACCGGTAATGTATATATCACAATCCAACTCTACCCGAAAAGAATTCATGCATTTTTCCCATGCCTCCACTTCCTGTATCTCATCAAAGAAAAGATAAATCTTTCCTTTCATGTTCACCGCATGCTGCATGACCTCCTTATGAAGTGCCTGAGCCGTGCAAAGATGTAAATTGCTCATAGCCTCAAAATTAAAAGAGAGAAACTGACTGTTATGAATACCTGACTGAAGCAGTTCCGCTTTGATCAAATCCAGCATAACTGACTTTCCACTGCGTCGGATACCGGTCAAAACCTTTACCAGATCAGTTCCAATGAAGGGGCGAATCCGGATTATATCGAAAAATCAATATATTTTTATGCATTTTATTCGATATATCTAAGTTCTTCTGACGCTGATTTGATCCATCCATTTCTCTTCTGCCTGATATCAAGCCGGATGTTCTTTTCTCTACGCCGTACAAAAACAAGCAAAAAA
>JAUNPZ010000032.1:22989-28279 GCA_030536455.1 Lachnospiraceae bacterium
CCTGATATCAAGCCGGATGTTCTTTTCTCTACGCCGTACAAAAACAAGCAAAAAACGGCGTCTCTGCATTCTCAAAAGAGAACCAGAAAACGCCGCCTCTGCAAATATAAAGAACTATAATTACGCTCTCAATTCAATCCCCAGCCCCTGCAGACCATTCAGGATCTTCTTCATAGCCGCATTCACATCCTCATCGGTCAGCGTTCTGTCCTTCGCCCGGAAGGTGATGGAATAGGCCACCGACTTAAATCCGGCCACAATCTGGCTGCCTTCGTAGATATCGAATAACTGATATCCTTCCAGAATCTTTCCGCCTCTCTGTGCGATCACATCCTCAATCTGGCCTACCATGATTTGCTTCGGAACCACCATACTGATATCTCTGGTTACTGCCGGATGCTTTGCGATACCGGTGTACTTCCGGTCAAAGGTTGCGAATGGGGTTACATTCGGCATGTCCAGAACCGCCACATAAACCTTCTCGCCAATCTTGTAATTATCCGCGCAGTCCGGGTGAATCTCACCCATGTAGCCTAAGGTCACGCCGTCGTATACGATGTCGGCCTTTCTGCCCGGATGCAGGAACGGATGATCGCAGTCCGGATTGTAATGCACCTTTCCGGTCATGCCGATCTTATCAAAGAACTCCTCTACCACGCCCTTCATGGTGAAGAAATCGCCCTCGCCGTACATGCCTAAGGTGAACTGCATACGCTCGTCCGGCAGTTCGGTTAATGGAAGCGCCTTTGGAAGGTAAATGTTAGCCAGCTCATACAGCTTGACATTCTTGTTCCGGCGGTTATAGTTGGTGGACAGGGAGGTGAGCATACCGTTTAACGGAGTGGTACGCATCACGCTGAAGTCCTCGCCCAGCGGATTCATAATCGTAACGGTCTCACGAAGCCTGGAATCTGCCGGAAGCAGGAGCTTGTCAAATACCTTCGGACTCTCGAAGGAGTAGGTCATGCCCTGGGAAAAGCCGGAAAACTGAGCAATCTGTCTTGCAATCTCCTCCACGCGAAGCTTGAAGGAAAGCTTTCCGGTGGTCGCCTCGCCGGATGGCAGGGTGGTCGGAATCTTGTCATAGCCGTAGAATCTTGCCACTTCCTCTGCGATATCCGCCGGACGCTCCAGGTCCTGTCTCCAGGTCGGTGCAATCACTTCCTGCGTCTTCTCATCAAAGCCTAAATCCAGCTTCTTAAAATATTCCTTCATGATATCCCCATCGATATCGGTTCCCAGCAGATGGTTTACCTTCTCTGCGCAGAACGGAATCCGCTTTTCCGTCTTCTTCTCCGGATAAATGTCGATGATGCCGCCCACTACCTCGCCGGCTCCCAGCTCTTCAATCAGCTGGCAGGCACGATTGACTGCTTCCTCTGCATTGTTCGGGTCCAGGCCCTTCTCAAACTTACCGGAAGCATCGGTACGGAGGCCCACTCTCTTGGCGGACAGACGGATGTTGGTTCCATCGAAACAGGCAGCCTCGAATACCATGGTCTTTACATCATCGGTAATCTTACTGTTTTCACCGCCCATGATGCCGGCGATGCCCACTTCCTTTTCTCCGTCGTTGATCATTAAAACGTCCTTGTCCAGCTTTCTTACCTGGCCGTCCAGGGTCTGGAACTCATCGCCGTCCTTGGCCCGCTTTACTACGATCTCATGGCCCGCTAACAGGTCATAGTCAAATGCATGCATCGGCTGGCCGTATTCTTCCATCACATAGTTGGTGATATCTACGATATTGTTGATCGGACGGATGCCGCAGGCTGCCAGACGGCGCTTCATCCATTCCGGTGACGGAGCCAGCTTAATGTTCTTTACCATACGGGCGCAGTAACGGGGACACAGGTCAGTATCTTCCACGCGAACCTTTAAGTAATCATGGATATCCTCGTCATTTCCCGTCTCCTTCACAACCGGAGGGAAGAATGGCAGACGGAAGGTGGCTGCCGCCTCTCTTGCGATGCCGACCACGCTGTAGCAGTCTACACGGTTGGAGGTAATCTCATACTCGTGCACCACATCATGAAGTCCCAGCAGCTCGACCGCATCTGCGCCAGGCGTACTGTCTGCCGGCAGAATGTAGATACCGCTTTCCGGTGCGTCCGGATACATCTCGCGGGAGGAGCCCAGCTCTTCGATGGAGCACATCATGCCGCAGGACTCGATGCCTCTTAATTTGCCGCTCTTAATCCTGATGCCGTCCTCCGGAAGAGGGCCGCCGTCATGTCCGCCGGCTACCTTGCCGCCGTCCAATACCACCGGAACCTTGTCGCCCTCCTTCACATTCGGAGCGCCGGTTACAATCTGAATGGTCTCCGCTCCCACATTTACCTGACAGATGATCAGCTTGTCTGCGTCCGGATGACGCTCAATCTTTAAAATCTCGCCAACCACAATCTTCTCCAGATTTTTATCCAGGCACTCGAAGCCCTCTACCTTGGTGCCGGAAAGAGTCATCGCATCGGTGTATTCCTGCGCGGTCACATCCAGATCCGGAACATATGCTTTAATCCAATTTAATGATGTATTCATGTCAATCTCCTTCTATCGTTCAAACGGCTGCAAAACAGACATTTTCTGCCTGCCATGCCGTCCGCATTCTCATCTTCCGCCTGGCCGTTCTGTATCAGAACTGCTTCAGGAACCGGATATCGTTCTCATATAACAGTCTCATATCATCAATCTCATACTTTAACAGCGCGATACGCTCCAGGCCTACGCCGAATGCAAATCCGGTGTACTCCTCCGGGTCGATGCCGCACATCTCTAATACATGAGGATGAACCATGCCGCAGCCTAAAATCTCAATCCAGCCGGAGCCCTTGCAGAACCGGCAGCCCTTGCCGCCGCACTTGAAGCAGGTTACGTCCACCTCGGCGCTTGGCTCGGTAAACGGGAAATGATGCGGACGGAACTTTACCTTGGTGTCCTCGCCGAACAGCTCCTTTGCAAACTCAGCCAGAGTTCCCTTTAAATCGGCAAATGTAATATGCTTGTCAATCACCAGGCCCTCAATCTGATGGAAGGAAGGAGAATGGGTTGCATCCACCTCATCCGAACGGAATACACGGCCGGGAGCGATCATACGGATCGGGAGCTTTCCCTTTTCCATCACGCGGGCCTGAACCGGGGAGGTCTGGGTACGGAGAACGATGTCCTTGTTGATGTAGAAGGTATCCTGCTCATCCTTTGCCGGATGGTTTGCCGGGATATTTAACTTTTCGAAGTTGTATAAATCATACTCCACCTCCGGGCCTTCCACTACTTCATAGCCCATGCCCACGAAGATACGCTCTACCTCTTCCAGGGCGATGGTGTTCGGATGGCTGTGTCCTACATTGCTCTTCTTCGCCGGAAGGGTCACGTCGATGACTTCCTTCTTCATCTGCTCCTCTCTGGCCTTTCTCGCCAGGTCCGCTCTGGTTGCCTCCAGCTTCTCCTCGATGATGGCTCTTACGTCATTTACCATCTGGCCGACCTTCGGACGGTCCTCCGGAGCCACATTCTTCATACTCTTTAATACGCTGGTCAGCTCGCCTTTCTTTCCAAGGTAAGCCACACGGATATCATTTAACTTTTCCAATGCATCGGAAGCTTCAATCTTCGCCAGCGCTTCCGCTTTGATTTTTTCTAACTGATCTTTCATATCTTCTCTCCTTCTATATCTCTGATGATTCATCTGCTTCTGCAGGAAGGAACGGCTGCGCTTTCTTGTTTCATCGAAAAAACTTTCCTGTAAAACAAAAAGCCCCATCCCTTCCTGCAAAAGAAGGGACGAGGCAAAACTCGCGGTACCACCCTGATTCCTGCGTATCTATGCAGAGACATGCCAGACTTGTGCTCTGACACCTGCATAAACGTTTCCACAGACACTCATTCTGCGCGTAACGTGCGCAAACTCCGTCACAGCCTACTCATATCACAGCGCTCTGCTCCTTTTCAGCCATGCAGCTCCGATGGGAAATTCGAACATTTATAAGAACCTGGGAAAGCTTTCAGCCAGTGACTCTCCCTCTCTGACGGAAAATAAACGTCTACTTACATCTTCACAGCTTTTTGAATCTGAATCATATTTTAACTGGATTTTCGGAAAATGTCAAGGTGCTGTTTGCACATATTACCGTTCAAACTCCAAAAACCCCGAACTGTACTCCTCTGTCCCATCCGGATAAACCCACATGGCCTCCACGTCTTCCAGACTTTCGATAAACGCCTTTCCTTCCTCCGGCTCCATATTAAATACTGCCGTAGACAATGCATCGGCTCTTCCGGAATCCCCGCAGAGGATGGATACCTGGGTGTACCGGTCCCAGGGCATCAGCAGATCCGGATGAATGATGTGGTGATACTGCTTCCCGTCCACCGTATAGTAGCGCTGATAGGTGCCGCTGTTCACCAGGGATTTATTATCTAGCTGCATCACATGAAGATAGCTTTTCTCGCTTTCCAGATCCGGATTCTGAACGCCTACATCCCACTTCGCTCCATCCGGCTTCGTGCCGATGGCTCTGGTGTTGCCGCCCACATTGACCAGTGCACTGGCAAGTCCCTTCTCCTCCAGCATCCGGCAGGCCATCTCAGTGGCAAAGCCCTTGCCCACTGCGCCCACATCCAGACTCATTTCCGGGTCCTCCAGATAGACGGTGGAAGCCCCCTTGTCAATCTTCATCCTGCGGATATCCGTATGTCCAGCCGCCTCCTGAAGCTCCTCCATCGAAGGAAGCCCTGCATTCTCCGGGTCATCGATTCCCTCAGTCCGGTAATCGTGCCAGATGGACAGCACGCTTCCCATGGCAATGTTCATGCGGCCTCCGGTCTCCTCATAAATCTCCTGTCCCTCTGTCAGAAGAGCAATGATTTTTTCATCCACCACAACCGGCTCTATGCCCGCATTGTCGTTGATGGTTTTGATATTGGAAAGCCCCTCATAATCATGATAAATGTCATAAAGTTCATGATATTCCTGCAGTTCCTTCTGCAGTTCTTCCATATAATCGGTAAATGTCTCTTTATCCGGCGCATATCCGACCACACTGGTCACCGTATCAAACACACCTAAAAAGCTGGCCTGATACCGGAACAGCTCCGGTTCCTCCTTCCGGCCGCAGCCGGTGAGGAAGCCCGAAGCTGTAAACACGCCTGCAAATATCATTGGTAAAATACCCGCAGTCATCTTGTTTCTTTTCACGTTATTTCCTATTTCTTTCTATTACTGTGCGTCTGCCGCTGCCTTCTCTGCCAGTACCTGGAAATCTCCGATTGCCATGGTTACGCTTGCTGC
>JAUNPZ010000169.1 GCA_030536455.1 Lachnospiraceae bacterium
CCGGGGCCGGCCGGCTGGTCTGCCGGAATCTGAGGCTGGGCCGCCTGGGTCTCCAGCTGTGACTGGGCTGCAGGCGCTTCCGGCTGTGGCTGCTCTGCCGGTGCTTCCGGCTGGGCTGTTCCCGGCTCGCTGCCGCCTGGTCCGGCCGGGACGGTCATCCCACCGTCTCCGCCTGCGTTTTCTACTCCGGTTCCGTCACCGCCGTCTGCCGGAGTCTGTCCGGCTGCGCCGTCATCCGTTCCGCCTGCTCCTGCGTTTTCCGCTCCGGTTCCGTCACTGCCCGCTGCCGGGGCCGTTTCCTCCGGAGCCGCCGGAATCACTTCCGGGGCCGGCGGTCCTACCTGAACCACGGCCGGGGACGCATTATAAGTATCCTTGGAAAGAAGGGTCCGCTCCACTTCCTTCCCATCTACAGTTACAATCTTCCAAAGCTGGGATTTCAGTCCTCTGTGCGCCGACTGCACCTGCACTCTGCTTCCCGGAGCCAGGGCCGGGTTCAGCACCTCAGTCGGTGCTCCCGGTTCCGTCACGCTTAAGGTCTCGGATTCAAACCGGAGCTCCCGATTGTCCGGCCGCGTCTCTTTTCCGTAAATCGTAAAGGTCAGCGTCCTTCCCTCCGTATACCCTTCCACATAAATCGGCGTGTCCCAGTTGTTGGTCACTTTAATATCCTTGTAGGTACCGGCAATGGCCGCATCCATGGACGGCTTCACATAGCCCACGATCATGGAATGGTTCTGCCGCTGGGTAATCTCCAGCTCCGCCAGAATCGACGCATTATAAAGGGTCGTCGCAATCTGACAGACACCGCCGCCGATGCTGTCCACGACCTGGCCGTTCTCATAGGCCGCCGCCGTCTTGTAGCCGTTCTCCTCCGTAAAAGGATGCAGGTACTCATATCCGGACAGGGTTTCCCCCGGCATCAGCACATGGCCGTTTAATTTTCCGGCTCCAACCTTTAAGTTGGTGGAACGGGCCGCGCCGCTGCTGGAAAAATCCGTGGAAAAGGTTCCCAGTACATCCTGAATCGTCTCCAGGTCCTTCGCCGTAATCTTCGGCTGGCTGTCCTTTATGGAAGCCGTCACGGCAATTTTCTCTGTTAGCTCTCCCTTTAACGCGTCATTCAGCGCAGCGGCCGTGGCCTCCAAATCCACCTCCGTGCCGATGACCTCCGGGGTAATCTGAAATTCCCCGTTCTCCCGCACAATAGAAGCATCCTGTCCCGGCTCTCCAAGCCCGTCACAGGATGCCTCCACGAATGCCTGCACCAGCTCTTCCTTCACTTCTGTCTCAAACGGAATGTCAACCGGCTCCCTGCCGAAATCCTCCGTCATCATATATCGCTTCACCAGGCTGCTGTTCTCATACCGGGCAGCGGTCTCCTCCACTGCATCCGCATTGCTCCAGAACAATCCCAGCTCTCCGGCTGTTGTACTCACCTGTTCTCCCTGGATATCCAGGGTAATCTTCTGCGCCGACACAGAATCCACGGCGCGCTCCAGCTCGGCCTTCGCTTCCTCAAGCGTCAGCCCGGAAAGACTTCTGCCTCCCACGCTCAGTCCTTCCGGCAGTCTGGCTGCCGCAGATACCGGCATCGCTCCCCATATACCAAAGGCCGCAGCCAGAACAACGGGCATCATTCCAAACCAATTTTTTCTCATAAACACTCCTCTAACTGCTGTCACTAACGTACCAGATACACGGCTGCCATCGGCACTACCATTCCGATTACCAGAATGATTGCAATAATAGCAGACAAAATTTTCTTCTTATCATGTAAATTCATGTTCTCTCACCTCTCTACATTCTTCCATAACGGGCCAGAATCTGGTCCGTAAGCCTGGATGCTTCATTCCTGCTCAAATAGTCAATTTGCACAGGTGCTTCTATTTTATGATATTTTAGTAATTCCTGCAAGCGTTCTTTTTGCCTTTTTGAGGCCGGCTGCTCCCTTTTTACCTTGTAAATCAGCCGTTTTTCCAGGAATCGCTCCGGATTCGCCTCCCCGTAGCGCTCCATCAGGGTCTGATACAGGAAATGGGCCGCATAGGCATCAGATAAGGCCCGGTGGCTGACGCCCGTATCCACACCATAGAACCGGCAGGCGCTGGGCAACGTCTTTTTCTCCTCAGCCGGCATAAAAATCCGGCTTAATACCAAAGTATCGATTCCATCCCGCTCCCATTCCACGCCGGAATTGACCGCCGCCCGCTTTAAAAAGCTGTAATCGAATAAAATCCGGTGGCCCAGCAGCGGAAGTCCTTCGCAGAACTCCAGAAATCCGCCGATTACCTCTCCCACATCCGGGCAGTCCGCCACCATCTCATCCGTGATTCCGGTCAGCTCCACAATCCGCTCACTGAGCGGTCTCCTGGGATTGACCAGCGTGTGAAACTCCTTCTCCACCACGCCGTCCCGAACCCGTATGGCTCCGATTTCCGTGATTTTCTCCATTTTCGGGTCCAGCCCGGTCGTCTCTAAATCCACCGCAACATAGGAATTCGTCATGGTGTACTCCATTCCTTTCCATTGATTTTAAATACAGCCGCATTGTGGGTAAGCGCCTCCCGGTTCCGGTAATCAAACAGCAGCGCGCTTCCGTCCGCAAGGACCTCGATATGGGTCATGCTCGCAAGCTGCCTGGAATCAAAGCCCTCATAGCCCTTTAAGAAATGCCGCTCCTGCTCCTCCGTCTGGTAAAACCGGCGGACTTCCTGCCGGTACCCGCTTAAATCCCTGGCAAATACCGGACGGCTCTTGGCATTTTCCCGCAGATAGATGTCCATCGTCAGACAGTCCCGGAACTCCTCCAGCCTCTCCGGGAAATGCTGTTCAAAAAACCGGAACAAAATCTCGTATCTGGCCTGCCGGCTGTGTCCCAGTTCCGCCAGGCCCTGCCCCTCATACCAGTCCGCCAGCGCCTCAAACATCTGAACCGGGCGTTCATACTGGGTTTCCAGAAGCGCAAGCGTCCTTCCGAACTGACCGCTGTTATAATGAACCTCCACCATATCTTCTATCTTCTTCAGCCGCAGTACATCTCCATAGCTCAGCCATCGGGTAGACAGCACCTCGTAGGGCGGGCGGCCTGTAAAGGCAATCTGGTACTCCTCCGTCTTTTCCTCCATGTAGGAGCCCTTCAGCACCTTCAGAAATCCAAGCTGAAGCTGGTCCGGCCGCATCCGGTATACCTCGTCAAAGGAATGACGGAAGCTTTCCAGATTCTCATAGGGAAGGCCTGCAATCAAATCCAGATGCTGGTGGATATTTCTCCCGCTTCGAACCTTCGCCGTCCATTCCCGCACCTTTTCCAGGTCCATCCTCCGGCGGATGGCCTCGATGGTGTTCGGATTGGTGGTCTGCACGCCGATTTCAAGCTGAATCAGCCCCGGCCGCATCCGGCGCATCAGCTCCACTTCCTCCTCGTCCAGCAAATCAGCGGAAATCTCGAAATGGAAATTGGTCACGCCATTATCATGTTCCAGGATATACCTCCAGATGGCAATGGCATGACTCTTTTTGCAGTTAAAGGTGCGGTCCACAAATTTAACCTGCGGCACCTTCCGGTCCAGGAAAAACTGCAGCTCCCTCTTTACCAGCTCCAGGCTCCGGAACCGGACCGTCTTATCAATCGAAGACAGACAATAGCTGCAGGAAAACGGGCAGCCCCGGCTGCTTTCGTAGTAGATAATCCGGTGTTCGAAATCCTCCAGACCGCTGTAAGGAAAGGGGATATCGCTTAAATCAAGAAGCGGCATCGGCGGATTCTCCCGAATAAGAGATTGTTTGGCTTCCTCACGAACAAGAGACTGGTCGGCCTCCTCCCGAACAAGGTTATTGCCGGCTTCCTCCCGATATACGATGCCGGGAATCAGCCGGAGGCCGGACGGCTCTCCATCCCGTTTCGGAATCCGACCGCCGTCCAATCCATTGACATGATCCGGCCGGACAACGCTTCCCGTACAGCCGCCCTGCTCATAAAACCGCACCAGCTCCGCAAAGGTCCGCTCCCCTTCTCCCACCATCACGCCGGTAACCTGCGGGAATTCCTTTAAGATTTCCGTCGCATGATAAGAAACCTCCGGCCCTCCCAGCCAGATTCTCACGTTCGGGAGAATCTTCGGAAGGTCCAAAAGCAGGCTTCTCACATATTCCATATTCCAGATGTAGCAGGAAAATCCAATCACATCCGGCTGACGCCGGTAAAGGTCTGCCAGTATGGTTTCCCGGGAATGATTGATGGTATACTCGCCAATCCGGATATCCGGGCAGACCGGATTTTCCTGCTGCTTTGTGCGGTCTGATGGTTTTGCTTCCCTTGGTTCTGCAAAGCAGGCTGACCTGCCGGGACGAGAACCGCCGAATGCCCGGTCCGCATAAGCCTTCAGACTGTATACCCCTAAATTGGAATGAATGTATTTGGCGTTGATTGCCGCAAGCAGATATCTCATAATCACACCTGAATCTGAATGGTCCGTCCGGTCGGCTCATACTGATAATACCGGACTCCCGCCGCATTCAACATCCGCTTGGAGGCGCGGACTGCCGGAGTATCTGCATATTTATCGCTGCCGTAAATCAGCGTCTTGATTCCGGCCTGGATGATTGCCTTCGCACACTCATTGCACGGGAACAGGGTCACATACAGCTTGCTGCCCTCCAGACTTCCGCCCCGGTAATTTAAAATCGCATTCAACTCACTGTGGGTGGAATAATAATACTTCGCATTGTACGGGTCGTCCGTCTCATGCTCTTTTCCCCACGGGAACTCGTCATCGGAGCAGCCCTTCGGGAAACCGTTGTATCCCATGGATAAAATCTTGTTGTCCTGGCTGACGATGCAGGCCCCGACCTGTGTGCTGGGGTCCTTGGAGCGCTTGGCAGACAGCTCCGCAACTCCCAT
>JAUNPZ010000033.1 GCA_030536455.1 Lachnospiraceae bacterium
AAATCAGAATGGTTGCAATTTCTCCTGAATTTTTGTATACTGTTAATAATGGGTAAGTTTTGATTCCCTTTTATAGTAAGTACAGGAGGCAGAACATTCGTGGCACAGGTAAGTAAAAATCAAAAGTCTGCGGGAAAAACAAAGAATAAGGCAGATAACGGAAATAAAGCAGGAAAGCAACCAAAGAGGCAGGAAATCATTCAGGATGAAGTTCCTGCATTTTTACGGGCAGAGGTGATGATCATCCTGTCCTTTGCGGCGGCGCTGCTCCTGTTTTTAAGCAATTTCCATCTGTGCGGAGTGGTGGGAGATTTTCTGCGGAGCGTCCAGCTTGGGCTGTTTGGCTCTGTGGGCTATGTGGTGCCGATTCTGATATTCGTGGGAACCAGCTTTTATATGTCGAATATCGGAAGCCGGAAGGCGGTCATCAAGCTGTCGGCTGTGATCGCGGCGGCTCTTATTATCTGCGGACTGGCGCAGATGTTCGTGGGCGTTTCCCTGCAGGAGGGGGAAAGCATCTTTTCCTTCTACCGGGAATCCAGCACAAGCGGAAAGGGCGGCGGCCTGATTGGCGGCCTGCTGGCCTACGGCCTGTCCTCCGTGGCCGGCGTCATCGGAACCTATCTGGTGTTTCTGGTGATCCTGATTATCTGCGGCGTGTGCATCACAGAGAAATCTGTGGTGACGGCGGTGCGAAACGGAAGCGATAAGGCTTATCAGTATGCCAGGGAGGACGCAGAGCGGCGGAAGCTGGAGCGGGAGGAACGCCAGGAGGAGCGCCGGAGACTCCGTGAGGAGAATGTGGTGCGGGGCGTGGATTTAAGCGCGACCAAGATTGAGGCGGTTCCGCTTTCCGGGGAGCCGGACCTTTCTCTGGACGGACTGACGGAAAAACTGTCGAAAAAGGGCAGGAAGAAGCAGCCCTTCGAGGATGAACTGTTAAAGGAAGAGGCATTGTTAAAGGAAGAGTGGCCGGAAGAGGAGCCGCTTAAGGTGCAGGCCGGGACGGACGGCGCAGAGGACGCGGAGCCGAAGGCAAAGCGTCTGTCACCGGATGACGTATTCTCCGGAAGGATTGCCCTTCCGCCGGAATATGAGGAGCCGGTTCCATTTGCGGAGGACCAGCCGGAGGAGAAGATTATCTCCTTTACCAGAAAGGCATCCGGAAAGAAGGAAGCCTTGTATGCAAAAAAAGAAACTATGACCATGGCAGAGATGGAAGCCGGTCAGACGGAGATTTCCGATGGAGCTTCCCCGGCGCCTCTGATTCCGGTGAGGGAAAAGGTTCTGGCGGAAGCGGCCGGGGCCGTTTCCGCCGCACCAGCGGGGGCAGCTCCTGCTGTGTCAGCGGATGCGGTCTCGTCAGCAACCGCCGGGGACATTTCGCCTGCGTCAGCCGGAGTGGTCTCATCTGCGTCAGCCGGAGCCGTTTTGTCTGTGTCAGCCGGAGCTGTTTCATCCATGCCGGCTGAGGCTGTGTCCGAAGACCGCCCGGCGGACCTTCTCTCTATGGAGGAGGCGGACGGAAGCATCTGCATGGAGGAGGAGCCGGAGGCTCCGCTCTATCCGGAAGAAAAAAGCGAATCCGGCGTGAATTATGACAGCCTGTTCGTTCCGGAGGAGCCGAAGCGGGTGGTGACGGCCACCGGAAAGGTGATTGAGACGGAGACGGAGCTGTTACATAAAAAGATAGAGAAAAAGCGGGAAGAGGCCGTGGAGGGGAATACGAAGGATGCAGTGAATGCCGAGGTGAAGAGAAAAGAAGCCGCTGTGAAAAAGCCGTATGTATTTCCGCCGACCAGCCTGTTAAAGCGGGGAAGCCGGATTGCCGGTTCCTTCTCCGAGCGGGAGTATAAGGAGACGGCCATCAAGCTGCAGCAGACCCTGCGGAATTTCGGCGTGGGTGTTACCGTGACCAACATCAGCTGCGGGCCTTCCGTTACCCAGTATGAGCTTCATCCGGAGCAGGGCGTGAAGGTCAGCAAAATCGTGGGACTGGCAGATGATATCAAGCTGAGCCTGGCGGCGGAGGAGATCCGGATTGAAGCGCCGATTCCGGGAAAATCCGCAGTGGGCATCGAGGTCCCCAATAAGGAGAATTCTATTGTTTATTTAAGAGACCTGCTGGAGTCGGATGGGTTCCGGAACGGGAAATCCAGGCTGACCTTCGCGGTGGGCAAGGATATCTCCGGCCAGCCGGTGGTGGCGGATATTGCCAAGATGCCGCATCTTCTGATTGCAGGCGCCACCGGTTCCGGTAAATCGGTCTGCATCAATACCCTGATCATGAGCATTATCTTCAAGGCAGACCCGGAGGATGTGAAGCTGATCATGGTGGACCCGAAGGTGGTGGAATTAAGCGTTTACAACGGAATCCCTCATCTTCTGATTCCGGTTGTGACGGACCCGAAGAAGGCTTCCGGCGCATTAAACTGGGCTGTGGCCGAGATGATGGACCGCTACAAGAAATTTGCAGAGTACAATGTCCGTGATTTGAAGGGATATAACGAAAAGATTAAGAATACCGCGAAGCTGGATGGGGTGGACGAGGACAAGCTTCCGAAGAAGCTGCCTCAGATTGTCATTATCATCGACGAGCTGGCCGACCTGATGATGGTGGTGCCCGGCGAGGTGGAGGACGCCATCTGCCGTCTGGCTCAGCTGGCCCGTGCGGCCGGCATCCATCTGGTGATTGCGACCCAGAGGCCTTCCGTGAACGTTATCACCGGCCTGATCAAGGCCAATGTGCCGTCCAGAATCGCATTTGCCGTATCGTCCGGTGTGGATTCCAGAACCATTATCGACATGAACGGCGCGGAAAAGCTGCTGGGAAAGGGCGACATGCTCTTTTACCCATCCGGCTTTCCGAAGCCGCAGCGGGTACAGGGCGCATTTATATCCGACCAGGAGGTTTCCAAGGTGGTGGAATTTCTGACGGAGCAGGGAATCACCGCGGACTACAGTCCGGAGGTGGAAAGCCAGATGATGGCTCCGTCTGCGGAAGCGGTGCCCGGGGCAGACAGCAGCCGGGACGAGTACTTCGCCCAGGCCGGAAAGTTTATCATCGAGAAAGAAAAAGCATCCATCGGCATGCTGCAGCGTGTCTTTAAAATAGGTTTCAACCGTGCCGCCCGCATTATGGACCAGCTTGCCGAGGCCGGAGTGGTGGGCGAGGAGGAAGGAACCAAGCCGAGAAAGGTATTGATGACGATGGAGGAGTTCCAGCAGGTTCTTGCAGAAGGGAAATAACCCAACAAAAGGAGGATAAAGTCATGAAGACAGACATTCAGATTGCTCAGGAAGCAAAGATGCTTCCAATCAAGGAGGTTGCTGCTTCCTATGGAATTACGGAGGATGATTTAGAGCTTTACGGAAAATACAAGGCGAAAATCACCGATGAACTGTGGGAGCAGGTAAAGGACCGTCCGGACGGAAAGCTGGTTTTAGTAACCGCGATCAACCCGACTCCGGCCGGAGAGGGAAAGACTACTACATCCGTCGGACTTGGACAGGCATTTGCAAAGCTTAACAAGAAAGCGATTATCGCCCTTCGTGAGCCGTCCTTAGGACCGTGCTTCGGCATCAAGGGAGGAGCTGCCGGCGGCGGATATGCCCAGGTGGTTCCGATGGAGGATTTAAACCTGCATTTTACCGGGGATTTTCATGCCATTACCTCTGCGAATAACCTGCTTGCCGCGCTGTTAGACAACCACATCCAGCAGGGCAATGCTCTGGGAATCGACACCCGCCAGATTCTCTGGAAGCGCTGTCTGGATATGAATGACCGTGTGCTTCGAAATGTGGTAGTCGGCCTGGGCGCAAAGGCAGACGGCGTGGTTCGGGAGGACCATTTTGTTATCACCGTTGCATCGGAAATCATGGCAATCCTCTGCCTGGCAAATGACATGAAGGACTTAAAGGAGCGTCTGGGAAGAATTATTGTTGCTTATAATTATGCAGGCGAGCCGGTTACTGCCGCTCAGTTAAATGCAGTCGGTTCCATGGCGGCGCTGTTAAAGGACGCTTTAAAGCCAAACCTGATTCAGACCCTGGAGCATACCGGAGCCCTGGTTCACGGCGGACCATTCGCCAACATCGCCCACGGCTGCAACAGTGTGCGGGCAACCAGAACCGCATTAAAGCTGGCGGATATCACGGTAACGGAGGCCGGCTTCGGCGCGGATTTAGGCGCGGAGAAGTTCTTCGACATCAAGTGCCGGATGGCAGGCTTAAAGCCGGATGCCGTGGTGCTGGTGGCAACCGTCCGCGCACTGAAATACAACGGCGGCGTTCCGAAGACCGAGCTGGCGGAGGAGAACCTGGAGGCCCTTCAAAAGGGTATCGTAAACCTGGAGAAGCACATCGAGAACCTGCAGAAATTCGGCGTTCCGGTGGTTGTGACCTTAAATTCCTTCACCACCGATACCGAGGCGGAATACGCATATATTAAGAAGTTCTGCGAAGACAGAAACTGTGAATTTGCACTTTCCGAGGTCTGGGCCAAGGGCGGCGAAGGCGGAGTGGCCTTAGCCCAGAAGGTTCTGGAAACCCTGGAGAAGAAGGAAAGCCATTTTGCACCGATTTATAAGGATGAGCTGAGCCTGACCGATAAGGTTGCCACCGTTGCAAAGGAAATCTACGGAGCAGACGGCGTAACCTACGCGCCGGCGGCTGCAAAAGCCTTAAAGAAGGCAGAGGAGATGGGCTTCGGAAATCTTCCGGTCTGCATGGCAAAGACCCAGTACTCCTTATCCGATGACCAGACCAAGCTGGGACGGCCTCAGGGCTTTACCATCAATGTACGAGATGCCTATGTATCCGCAGGCGCCGGATTCGTTGTTGTGCTTACCGGAGCCATCATGACCATGCCGGGACTTCCGAAGAAGCCGGCGGCAGACAGCATTGATGTGAATGAGGACGGCGTGATTACGGGATTGTTCTAAAATCGTGCTCGTTGACTCATATTGGCGGAGGTTACGCCAAAAAGGAATAGGGATATCCTTCAGCGTGCTCTCGCTCCGGTTTTAACGCAGCGGCACATAAGATGCGGGAAAGACCGCATCTAAATGCCGGCGTTAAAACAGGGCATTCAGGATATTCCCTATCCCTTTTTGGCTGTGTACCGTCAGCCAGCTTTGTTCAGTATAAGCGCATATATCTTCAAACGGGAAGGAAGTTTCAAATTTTATGATTTTAAATAATTGGTTGCAGGATGTTCGTTTTGAACTTCTGCAGGGCAGTACGGACGCGGAGGTTTCGGAGGTGGTGTATGACTCCAGAAAGGCCGGACCGGGGGCGGTATTCGTATGTATGAAGGGAGCGAATGTGGATTCCCATGATTTCTGCGCTCAGGTGTATGAGGCCGGGACCAGGGTGTTTCTCGTGGAGCATGCGGTTTCGCTTCCGGAGGATGCGGTGATTCTTAAGGTGGAGAATGGGAGAGAGGCGCTGGCCCTTCTTTCGGCGGCAAGATTTGACTATCCGGCCAGGAAGATGGTTACCATCGGCGTGACCGGAACCAAGGGAAAAACCACCACCACCCATATGATAAAGGCGATTCTGGAGGCGGCGGGAAAAAAGGTGGGCATGATTGGCACCAACGGCGCTTATTTCGCCGGAGTGGCAGAGCCGACCAGGAACACGACGCCGGAATCCTACCAGCTCCACCAGTATTTTTCGCGGATGGTGGAGGCCGGATGTGAGTATATGGTGATGGAGGTTTCCTCCCAGGCCTTTAAGATGCATCGGACCGATGGAATCCTGTTTGATTACGGAATCTTTACCAATATTTCCAATGACCATATCGGACCCAATGAACATGCGGATTTTGCAGAATATCTGATGTATAAGGCCATGATTTTTAAGCAGAGCCGGATAGGCATAGCGGATAAGGACGATGCCCATTTTGCGGAGGTGACGGCGGATGCGGCATGTCCGGTATATTCATACGGCTTGAAGGACGGCGATGCGGATTCCGGCGCAGCCGGTAAAGACGCTGCGGAAGACGGCACAGACGCTGCGGGTGGCTCTGCAGACGCTGCGGAAGACGGCACAGCCGCGGATTTCTGCGCGGAGCGGATTCGTTATGTGTCGGAGCCTGGCTTTGTGGGCCTGGAATTTGATGTGACGGGCCGGTATGAGGCGGATGTGCGGGTAAATATCCCCGGCCGCTTTAACGTATCCAATGCGCTGGCGGCGGTCAGCGTGTGCAGCTTTCTCGGCCTTCCGAAGGACCGGATCTGCCATGGATTAGAGCACATCTATGTGAACGGCCGGATGGAGATTGCCTATGCCTCTGAGGACTGTAAGGTGATCATCGACTATGCCCACAATGCAGTCAGCATGGAAAGCCTGTTAAAGACCCTGCGGAATTATAATCCGAAGCGGCTGGTGGTGGTGTTTGGATGCGGAGGGAACCGTTCCAAGGACCGCCGGTATTCCATGGGAGAGATGGCCGGCCGGATGGCGGATTTGAGCATCATCACTGCAGATAATTCCCGGTTTGAGAAGGTGGAAGATATCATCCAGGATATCAAGAGCACCCTGATTCCCACCGGAGGCGCTTATCTGGAGATTCCGGACCGCCGGGAGGCCATTACCTATGCGATTACCCATGCACAGAAGGGCGATATGATTGCCATTATCGGAAAGGGCCATGAGGACTATCAGGAGGTAAACGGAGTCCGCACCCATTTCCTGGACCGGGAAGTGGTGGATGAAGTGGTGGCAGAATGGAGAGTTTAAGATGGAACAGATGACAGTAAGAATGATTGCAGAGGCGGCAGGCGGAAGACTGCTCTGCGGAAATCCGGATGCGCCGATTGAGCATATCAGCATTGATTCCAGAACCATGAAGGGGAACGATTTATTCGTTCCCCTCATTGGGGAAAAGGTGGACGCCCACCGGTTTATCGGACAGGCCTTCCAGGCCGGGGCGAAAGCGGTGCTGACCAGTGAGCATGAGGAGGCGGACCCCTCGATTGACGGTGATGGGGCTTACGCGTGGATTCAGGTGGAGGATACAAAGGCGGCGCTTCAGTCCATCGGCTCCTGGTACCGGGACCGGCTGACCCTTCCTTTAATCGGAGTGACCGGAAGCGTGGGAAAAACCACCACCAGAGAGATGATCGCGGCGGCTCTTTCCGCCGGGTATCGGACCTATAAGACTCCGGGCAACAGCAACAGCCAGGTGGGGGTTCCCATTACCATATCGGAGATTTCCTCCGGAGATGAGATTGGCGTGATTGAACTTGGCGTCAGCGAGCCGGGGGAGATGCACCGGATTGCCATGGTGGCCAAGGTGGACCAGGCGGTTATGACGAATATCGGCATCGCCCATATCGAGCAGCTTGGCTCTCAGGCCAATATCTGCGCGGAGAAGCTCCATATTCAGGACGGCATGAAGGAGGGCGGCTGTCTCTATGTGAATGGAGATGACCCGATTCTAAAGCATGTGGAGGCAAAGGCGGGCTGTCGGACCATCTATTACGGAACGGGGGCAAACTGCGATTACCAGGCTGTGGACATCCGGACCGAGGAGGGGCATCCTGTGTTTACGGCGCTGTGCCAGGAAAGCGGCGAGTATGCCAGCGTGCGCCTGCAGGTATTTGGGGCGCATATGATATTAAACGCCATGGTAGCCATCGCCGTGGCCAGGGAGAATGGAATCCCTATGGCAGAGGCGGCCAGGGCGCTGGAGAACTTCCATGGAATGAAGGGCCGGCAGCAGATTCAGACGGTCCGGGGCATTACCGTGATTGACGATTCCTATAACGCGAGCCCGGTTTCCATGAAAGCAGGAATCCAGGTGCTGTGCGATATGCCGGCAGAGGGGCGGAAGTTTGCGGTGCTGGCGGACATGAAGGAGCTTGGAGAGAGGACGGTGGAATATCACCGGGAAATCGGAAGCTTTCTGGCAGAGCGGAAGGAGAAGCTGGATGTTGTGGCTCTGTACGGAGAGCTGGCAGCGGAGATTGGAAAGCGGCTGGAGGGCGCGCTGGGAGGCAGCGGGGACTTCCGATGCCGTGTGTTCTATTTCCAGGATAAGAAACAGATGGAAGACTGGCTGAAGACGGAGCTAAAGAGCGGGGACTGTGTGCTGTTTAAGGGCTCCAACAGCATGGGATTAAGTGCGGTGGCCGCTTCCTTCCTGGATGAGAATTAGGAAAGAAGGATTGGATGGCGGAATTTGCCGATGTTATCATTGATATCACCCACGAGAAGGTGGACCGTCCCTTTCAGTACCGGATACCGGAGTCTTTAAAGGCTCTGGTGCAGGCCGGCTGTCAGGTGGATGTACCCTTCGGGAAGGGGAACCGCATCCGCAGCGGTTATGTGGTCGGTCTGTCTGACCGGGCGGAATACGATATTTCCAGGATAAAAGAGATTGCTGGGATTCATGCAGGCAGTGTTTCGGCAGAATCCCAGCTTATTCAGGTTGCCTGGTGGATGAAGGAGCGGTACGGCTCTACCATGAATCAGGCATTAAAGGCGGTCCTTCCGGTGAAGCAGCAGGTGGAGCAGCAGGAAAAACGGTGGATTCGCTGCCTGTTAAAGGAAGAGGAGTTAAGGCAGCGGATTGAGGAGGCTGCGAAAAAAAAGTATAAGGCCAGAGAACGGCTGCTTCGTGCCTTTCTGGATGCGGATGTGATTCCGTATGAGATGGCGCTGCGGACGCTTAATCTGACCCGGTCTGCCCTAAAGCCGCTGGAGGAGCAGGGCGTGATTGCCCTGGATTCCCAGGCGGTCTGCCGGAATCCGGCCAGAACCTATCTGCAGGAGGACAAGGCGGCCTTGATGAATGGCGGAAAGGTCCTTTTGAACGAGGAACAGCAGGCGGTGGTGACGGATATCTGCCGCCAGTATCAGGCCGGAATCCGGAAAACCTACCTGGTCCACGGAATTACCGGAAGCGGGAAGACGGAAATCTATATGGAGCTGATTGACCATGTGCGGCGTCAGGGGAAGCAGGTGATTCTTCTGATCCCGGAAATCGCACTGACCTATCAGACGGTGCTGCGGTTCTGCAGACGGTTTGGGGATCAGGTGTCCTTCATCCACTCCCGGCTTTCCGCCGGGGAAAAATACGACCAGTTTGAGCGGGCCAGACGGGGAGACATCCAGATTATGATCGGCCCCAGGTCGGCCCTGTTTACCCCGTTTCCCAAACTGGGCCTGATCATCATGGATGAGGAGCATGAAAGCGCCTATAAAAGTGAAATTACGCCCCGGTATCATGCCAGGGAGGTGGCCCGGTACCGGGCCGGGTTAAGCCATGCCAGCCTGGTGCTGGGCTCGGCCACCCCGTCGGTGGAGAGCTACACCAGAGCGGTTCAGGGCATTTACGGATATTATAAAATCACGAAGCGGGCGAAGAAGAACAGCTTTCTGCCGAAGGTCCAGGTGGTGGACATGCGGCAGGAGCTGAAGGAGGGAAACCGCTCCATCTTCAGCCGGAGCCTGCGCAGTCAGATGGAGGAGAAGCTGGCGAAGAAGGAGCAGGTGATGCTGTTCTTGAACCGGAGAGGATACTCCCGCTTCCTGTCCTGCCGAAGCTGCGGGGAGGCAATCCGATGTCCCCACTGCGATGTCACGCTGACCCTTCACCAGAATAACCGTCTGGTGTGCCATTACTGCGGCTATCAGATTCCCAGGCCGGAGGCCTGCCCCTCCTGCGGCTCGCCGTATCTGGCTCCCTTTGGAACCGGGACCCAGAAGATCGAGGCGCTGGTCCGGACGGAGTTCCCCGGTGCCAGAGTGCTTCGGATGGACCTGGACACCACATCGGGAAAGGGCGGACATGAGGCGATTCTGGCGGCATTTGCGGAGCATGAGGCGGATATCCTGATCGGAACCCAGATGATTGTGAAGGGCCATGATTTTCCGGCCGTGACGCTGGTGGGAATCCTGGCAGCGGACCTTTCTCTTTATGCGCCGGATTACCGGTGCGGGGAGCGGACCTTCCAGCTCCTCACGCAGGCGGCCGGCCGCGCCGGAAGGGATGAGAAGCCGGGCGATGTGGTGATTCAGACCTACAGTCCGGACCATTACTGCATCGAGACGGCGGCGGCCCAGGATTACGAGAGCTTTTATAAGCAGGAGATGGCCTACCGGAAGATGCTTCATTATCCTCCGGCCTGTGTGATGATGACGCTGCTAATCGGCGCTCCGGAGGAGGAGACGGCGGCAGCGGCCATGGCGCTGGCGGCCGGGGTGACGGCGAATTATGAGCTTTCGGTAATCGGCCCGGTGAATGCGCCGATTTACAAACTTAATGATATTTACAGAAAAATTTTATATATGAAGTGCGAAAACTATGATATACTAATAAAAATCAGGAATCAGATGGAAGAAGGATTAAAAGAGGGCGGTTATGGCGGTCGGATTGGAGTCCAGTTTGACTTTCTGTCTTGAAAGAATAGAGGATTCGAAATTACAGCAAAAAGGAGATAAGCTATGGCAATCAGAAAGGTAAGAACCATTGGAGATGAGATTTTAAGAAAGGAATGCAAGCCGGTAAAGGAAATGACTCCGCGTCTGCTGGAGCTGATTGACGATATGTTCGAGACGATGTACGAGACAAACGGCGTAGGCCTGGCCGCTCCGCAGGTGGGCATTCTGAAGCAGCTGGTGGTAATTGATGTGGAGGACGGCAATCAGTATGTGCTGATCAATCCGGAGATTATCGAGACCTCCGGAAGCCAGACCGGATACGAGGGCTGCTTAAGCGTTCCGGGCAAAACCGGCATCGTAACCAGACCGAACAAGGTAAAGGTCCGCGCTTATAATGAGAATATGGAGCTGTTTGAGCTGGAGGGCGAGGAGCTTCTGGCCCGCGCAATCTGCCATGAGTGCGCACACCTGCATGGCGAGCTGTTTGTAGATCTGGTGGAGGGCGAGCTGGAGGATACGGAGACGGCTTACGAGGAGACCGAAGAGTAAAGGATGAGGAACTGATATGAGAATTTTATTTATGGGAACGCCGGATTTTTCCGTTCCGGCATTAGAGGCGCTGGTGAAGGGCGGCCATGAGGTGGCTGCGGTGGTGACCCAGCCGGATAAGCCGAAGGGAAGAGGCAAGGCCGTGCTGATGACTCCGGTCAAGGAGAAGGCGCTGGAATACGGAATCCCGGTGTATCAGCCGGTGCGGGTAAAGAAGGATGAGGAATTTTTAAGGATGGTGGAGGAGATGAAGCCGGATGCGATTGTGGTAATCGCCTTTGGCCAGATTCTTCCGAAGCGTCTTCTGGATATCCCGAAGTATGGCTGCATCAATATTCACGCATCTCTTCTTCCGAAATATCGTGGCGCAGCCCCGATCCAGTGGGCCGTCATCGACGGGGAGAAGGAAACCGGAATCACCACGATGATGATGGATGTGGGACTGGATACCGGAGATATGCTGGAGAAGGTTGTGATTCCCATTGAAAAGGACGAAACCGGAGGCAGCCTGCATGATAAGCTGAGCGCGGCCGGCGGTCCGCTGATTCTTTCTACATTAAAGAAGGCAGAGGAGGGAACTCTGGTCCGGACTCCGCAGACGGAGGAGGGCACCTGCTACGCAAAGATGCTGACCAAGTCGCTGGGAGACATTGACTGGAGCCAGGATGCAGAGAGCATCGAGCGCCTGATTCGCGGATTAAACCCGTGGCCCAGCGCTTACACCTCTCTGAATGGAAAGACCTTAAAGATATGGCAGGCAGAAGTGCTGGATGAAAGTCCGGAGGGAACGCCGGGCCAGGTGGTAAAAGCGTCACAGGGAGAATTCTTGGTAAAGACCGGAAAAGGCACCTTAAAAATCGAATCTCTGCAGCTGGAGGGCAAGAAGCGGATGGATACCGATGCGTTCCTGCGGGGATATGCGGTGGAAGCGGGAACGGTTTTTGAAAGGAGACAGTAATTATGGGCTACGGCGGATATGGTTATTATTATGGTTTTGACTGGACTTATATCCTGGTTCTGATTGGCGTGGTGATTTCCATGGCGGCATCGGCGAAGGTGAATTCCACCTTTAACCGGTACTCCAGAACCTGGGCATCCTGCGGCATCACCGGAGCCGAGGCGGCCAGAAGAATTTTAAACGCACAGGGAATCTACGATGTGACGGTGCGTCATGTGGCGGGAAATCTGACCGACCACTTTGACCCGCGCAGTAAGACGGTGAATCTGTCCGATGCCGTATATAATTCTTCTTCGATTTCGGCAATCGGAGTGGCGGCCCATGAGTGCGGTCATGTCATTCAGGATGCCAGAGGCTATGTCCCGCTGAAAATCCGGGCTTCTTTAGTACCGGTGGCGAATTTCGGAAGCCGTCTGGCGATGCCTCTCATTATCCTGGGCCTCATTGTGGGCGGCCTTGGCTCTCCGATGGTAGAAATCGGTATCATCATGTTCAGCCTGGCTGTATTATTCCAGTTGGTTACCCTGCCGGTGGAGTTCAATGCCTCTGCCAGAGCCTTAAGGATTCTGGGAGACAGCTATATTTTAAATAACCAGGAGGTAGGGCAGGCCAGAAAGGTGCTGGGTGCGGCAGCGCTGACCTATGTGGCGGCAGCGGCGGCGTCCATCCTGCAGCTTCTTCGTCTGGTGATTCTGTTTGGAGGACGAAGAAACGATGACTGATGGAACGGGCAGCCGGGAGCTGATTCTTGATATATTGATGGAAATTCTGGAAAAGGGAGGCTACAGCCATGTGGTTCTCCGCCAGGCGCTGGGCAAATACCAGTTTCTTTCCAAGCCGGACCGCGCCTTCATCACCCGTGTGACGGAAGGCACGCTGGAATATCTGATTCAGATTGACTATGTGCTGAATCAGTATTCGAAGACGAAGGTGGAAAAGATGAAGCCGGTAATCCGCACCATTCTCAGAATGTCGGTTTACCAGATTTTATATATGGACCGGATTCCGGATTCGGCTGCCTGCAATGAGGCGGTGAAGCTGGCGGTAAAGAGAAGGTTCGTGGGCCTGAAGGGCTTTGTAAACGGGGTTCTCCGCACCATCGCCAGGGAGAAGGAGCCGATAAAAGAAAGCTTCCCGGAGGATTCCATCCGTTATTCCGTACCGCAGTGGCTCCTTGAGCTGTGGCAGAGGGAGCTGGGAATGGAGCAGACGAGACAGGTGCTGGCTGCCTTTCTGGAGGATGCGCCAACCATGGTGCGCTGCAACTTCAATCTGGCCTCCAGAGAAGAAATCCTGGAAAGCTTAAGGAATCAGGGCATTACGGTGGAGGAATCTGCGTATTCCCGGAAGGTTCTTAAGCTTTCGGATTACGACTACCTGGAAGGCGTCGATGCGTTCCGGCAGGGCTGGCTGCAGGTGCAGGATTTAAGCTCGGTTTTTGCGGGAGATGCGGCAGCGCCGAAGGACGGAGATTATGTGATTGACGTCTGCGCGGCGCCGGGCGGAAAGAGCCTTCATCTGGCGGACCTGCTCCACGGAACCGGTATGGTGGAGGCCAGGGACTTAACCTGGCAGAAGGTGGAGCTGATTGAGGAAAATATCAGCCGGACCGGATTTACGAATATCCGGGCGGCTGCGGCGGATGCCCTGGTCCTGGATGAGGAGTCGGTGGAAAAGGCAGACATCGTGCTGGCGGACCTGCCATGCTCCGGACTTGGCATTATCGGAAAAAAACCGGATATTAAGATACATATGACACCGGAGAAGCTGGAAAGCCTGGTGTCTCTTCAGCGTGACATTCTTTCGGTGGTCTGGCAGTACGTCAAACCGGGCGGAACCCTTGTCTACAGCACCTGTACCATCCACCGGGGCGAAAACCAGGAGAATGCAGAATGGTTTCTGGAGCATTTCCCCTTTGAACGGGTGGACATCTCCGGACGGTTCGGAGAGCAGGTCAGGGAAGCTTCCCTGAAGGAAGGCTGGATGCAGTTCCTTCCCGGAAAACACCCCTGCGACGGATTTTTCGTAGCTGTTTTCCGGCGGAAAACCCAGTAAGAAATCGATGCAGAATGGAGCAGTGCAATTATGGAAAAGCGGGATATCAAATCTCTTACAATTGAGGAAATGACAGCGGAGCTTGGGGCCATGGGGCTTCAGGCTTTCCGGGCGAAGCAGATTTACCAGTGGCTTCACGAAAAGCTGGCCGGAAGCTTTGATGAGATGACCAATCTTTCAAAGGATATGCGGGAGAAGCTGGCTGAAAACTATGTGATCCCCTGTTTAAAGCCGGTGGATGTGAAGGTCTCGAAAATCGACGGCACCCGGAAATATCTGTTTTCCCTGATGGACGGCAATATCATCGAAAGCGTATGGATGAAGTACAAGCATGGAAATTCGGTCTGCATCTCCTCCCAGGTGGGCTGCCGGATGGGCTGCCGGTTCTGTGCCTCCACCCTGGATGGCCTGGAGCGGAATCTTCTTCCCTCTGAGATGCTGGACCAGATTTACCAGATTCAGAAGGAAACCGGCGAGCGGGTTTCCAATGTGGTGGTAATGGGCTCCGGCGAGCCGATGGACAACTACGACAATCTGATTCGGTTCATCCGCCTGTTAAGCTCCGAGGGCGGGCTGAATATCAGCCAGAGGAACATCACCGTCTCCACCTGCGGCATCGTGCCGGGGATTAAGCGGCTGACGGAGGAAGGGCTTTCCATCACGCTGGCCCTGTCCCTTCACGCGCCAAACGATGAGGTGAGAAAGACTCTGATGCCCATTGCAAACAAATATAAGCTGAAGGAGGTCCTGGAGGCCTGCCATGAATATTTCTTAAAGACCGGCCGCCGTCTGACCTTCGAGTACAGCCTGGTAAGCGGGGTCAATGACAATCTGGATGAGGCCAGGGCACTGGCGGCGCTGATCAAGGACCAGCACGGCCATGTGAACCTGATCCCGGTGAATCCGATCAAGGAGCGGGATTTTGTCCAGTCCAACCAGGCGGCAATCCAGGCATTTAAAAATCTGCTTGAAAAAAATGGGATAAATGTTACTATAAGAAGAGAGATGGGCCGCGATATTAACGGGGCCTGCGGACAGCTCAGGAAAAGCTTTCTGGAGGAAGGCGGGACATCTGTGAACATATAAACGGGGAAGGAGTGATTCGGTGCAGACAGCAGGAAGAACGGACCGCGGTATGGTCCGGGGAATCAACCAGGACTCCATTTATGTATCTGCCTCGCAGGTGGGCCCGCTGCCCAATCTGTTTCTGGTAGCAGACGGAATGGGCGGACATAATGCAGGAGACTTTGCTTCTCGTTTTTTAGTGGAGCATCTGGTGGAATTTTTAAAGGGCCGTCCGTCCGGCATGCCTGAGATTCAGGCTCTGCAGGAGGCGGTTCAGGCAGCGAATCAGTTACTTTATGAAAAAGCGGCTGAGGATATCGAACTGAGCGGCATGGGAACCACACTGGTAGCCGCCACCTACAGCGAACAGGTGCTGTATGTGGCGAATGTGGGGGACAGCCGTCTTTACGTCATCGGCGATGAGATCCGGCAGATTACCAGAGACCATTCCTATGTGGAGGAGATGGTTGCGCTGGGACGGATGGACCGGGAAAGCGATGATTATAAAAGGAATAAGAATATTATTACCCGTGCGGTGGGAACCGGCAGACGGGTGCAGGTGGATTTTTTTGAAACGGAAATCCAGGAGGGGGAGACGATTCTCCTCTGTTCGGACGGCCTCTCCAACATGGTAGAGGACAGCCGGATACAGAAAATTGTGAGAAATGCGCCGTCCCTGGAGGCGGCAGCGCGGATTCTCATCGACAAGGCGAATGCCAACGGAGGCTTGGATAACATCTCCGTGGTGCTGGCCGCTCCGAAGGGAAGCGGGGTGAGGCCATGCTGAGACCGGGAATGTATCTGCAGGAGCGCTATGAGATTATCGAGAAGATTGGTTCCGGCGGTATGGCAGATGTATACAAGGCCATGTGCCATACCCTGAACCGTCTGGTGGCGGTCAAGGTGCTGAAGGAGGAATTCAGCCGGGATGAAAACTTTGTAAAGCGCTTTAAGATGGAGGCCCAGGCGGCAGCCCGGCTTTCCCATCCCAATATTGTGAATGTGTTTGACGTAGTCGATGACGGCGACATCCACTACATCGTTATGGAATTAATAGAAGGAATAACCTTAAAAAGCTATATCGCCAAGAAGGGGCGGCTGGAGGTAAAGGAAACCATCGGCATCGCCATTCAGATGGCCCAGGGTATGTCGGCTGCCCATCAGCAGAACATCATCCACCGGGACATCAAACCGCAGAATATCATCATTTCCAGGGATGGAAAGGTGAAGGTGGCGGATTTCGGCATCGCCAGAGCGGTGACCTCCCATACCCAGGACCGCCATGCCATCGGCTCCGTGCATTATATCTCGCCGGAGCAGGCCAGAGGCGAGCATGTGGACGCCAGAAGCGACATCTATTCGCTGGGCATCGCCATGTTTGAGATGGTGACGGGGCGGCTGCCCTTTGACGGGGAGAATACGGTAGCCGTTGCCATGGCTCACCTGGAGAATCCCATCACCCCGCCGACGGAGTGCAATCCGGATATTCCGGAAAGCCTGGAGCAGATTATCCTGACCTGTACGGAGAAGAAGCCGGAGGACCGATACGCTTCGGCGGAGGAAGTGATTGCGGATCTGCGCCGTTCCCTGATTAAGCCCCATGAGGTGCCGGGACGGCAGAACGGGGAAAGCAGGCCGGAGGAGCAGCCGCCGGAGACCGGAGATGAAAAGCGGCCGGAAGGCCATCCGGAGAGTCTGCCGGAAAACAAAAGCGGAGCATCCGGCGGAAAGCCGTCCGGGAGCCGTCCGGAGGACCAGGAGTCAGACGTTCTTTTCCGGGCGGATTCTGAAGAAAGAAAAGAAAAAAGAGAAGAGAGCGGCGGAGTCCAAAACGACGCAAGGCTCCGGAAGCGGATTGGAAAGCAGACGGATATCAGCCCTCAGCTGGAGCGGATTTTTTCCGCGGCCGGCATTCTGGCTGCGATTCTCATTGTAGCGGTCCTTCTGTTTGTGGTGCTGCGCCTGGGAGGAATTTTTTATTCCAGAAGCAGCGGCAGTCAGGAGACTGCGGCAGAATCCGGCGTGCAGGAGGTGACCACGGCCGCCATAGCGGACGGGCAGGTATTTATGCCGAGCATCCTGGGGTATCCTCAGGAGGAAGCAAAAAAGATGCTGGAAAACTATGGCCTTAAGATGGCAGTCAGCAGCGTGGAGGCTTCGGATAAGTATGCGGTGGGCTGCGTCATGGCCCAGGAGATCAACGAAGGAACCGTGGTGGAGAAGAATACCACGGTGAATGTGAAGGTGAGCAAGGGCAGCAGCTCCATCGACCTGTCCCTGCTGGGCCTGGAGGGCATGGAGCAGCAGGCGGCATCCCTTCTTTTGACCGGAAAGGGTCTGGTGGTAGCCTCCTCGGAGGAATTCAGCGAAACCATTCCGGCGGGGAATGTGGTCCGCTATGAGCCGCAGATTCTCCGGGACGGCGAGACGGTGACGCTTTATATCAGCAAAGGCTCCGCCAGGGGGCTGGTTCCGGATGTGACCGGAAAGAGCCCGGAGGAGGCAGAGGCTGAGCTTCGCGCGGCCGGCTTTATCCCGGCGCCGGTGGGCAATGAATTCAGCGATACGGTGGAGAAGGGCCTGGTATTTAACCAGACGGCAGAAGGCGGAAGCACCCAGCTAAAGGGAACCTCCGTCAAGTACTTCATCAGCCTTGGCCCGGAGGAAACCATAATCGGCGCGACCCGCTACATCGGTTCGATTAATAAACAGTATAATTTAAGTGTGGATTTAGGTCCCGGCTTCAGCCAGACCAGCGTTCAGATCGTCATCCGTCTAATCCAGGAGGTGGACGGAAAGGTGGTAGTGAAGAACCTGATCGAGCCGAGAACCGTGGTGGGCGATACGGTGATTCCGATATCCTTCTCCCGGATTGAAGGCGCAGACGGCGTGGAGGAAGGCACCGTGGAGCTGGTAAATCTGGACACCGGCAAGGTACTGGTGTCTTATCCGGTATCCTTCTTTAAGACAGAGGAGTAAGAGAGTAAACGAGCATGACAGGTAAGATTATCAAAGGAATTGCAGGCTTTTATTATGTACATGACGGCCGGGAAAAGGTCTATGAGTGCCGGGCCAAGGGGATTTTCCGCAGCCGGAAGATTAAGCCCCTGGTGGGCGATGATGTGGAGTTTTCGGTTCTGGACGAGGAAGCCGGAACCGGAAACATCGATGAGATCCTTCCGCGGAAGAACACCCTGATCCGCCCGGCGGTGGCCAATGTGGACCAGGCGCTGGTGGTGTTTGCCATCACCCAGCCGGACCCCAACTTAAATCTTCTGGACCGTTTCCTGGTAATGATGGAACGGGCCGGCGTGCCGGTGGTGCTCTGCTTTAATAAGATTGACCTGTGCAGGGAGGAATTGATGGACCAGTACCGGCAGATTTATGAGAGCGCCGGTTATGATGTCCATTTTATCAGCGCCAGGAACGAGGTGGGCGTGGAGGTCATCCAGGATTACATCCGGGGGAAGACCACCGTTCTTGCCGGTCCCTCCGGCGTGGGAAAGTCCTCCCTGACCAATGCCATCCAGCCGGAGGCGGAGATGGAGACCGGGGAGATCAGCGAGAAAATCAAGCGGGGGAAGCATACCACCCGCCACTCCGAATTGTTTTATGTGGAGGAGAACACTTATATGATGGATACGCCCGGCTTCAGCTCCATGTATGTAGATGACATGGAGGCCGGGGAGCTGAAGGATTATTTTCCGGAATTTGCGGCCTTTGAGAAGGACTGTAAGTTCACCGGCTGTGTTCACATCGGGGAAAAGGTCTGCGGCGTGAAGGCAGCGCTGGAGCAGGGGGCGTTAAGCAGCAGCCGATATGAGAATTACCGGCTGATTTATCAGGAACTGAAAGAGAAAAGGAGATATTGATATGTATATATTAGCACCATCCCTGTTGGGAGCGGATTTTTCCAGACTGGAGCAGCAGATTCAGGCGACGGCAGAGGCCGGAGCCCGGTACCTGCATCTGGATGTGATGGACGGAGCCTTCGTTCCGAGCATTTCCTTCGGAATGCCGGTGATTACCGCCATCCGCAAATGCTCCGGCCAGGTATTCGACGTTCATATGATGGTGGAGGAGCCGGGACGGTATGTGCAGGATATGAAGCAGGCAGGCGCCGACTTAATCTGCGTGCATCAGGAGGCCTGCACCCATCTGGACCGCACCATCAGCCAGATTAAGGAAGCCGGATTAAAGGCAGGCGTGGCGTTGAATCCGGCCACTCCGGTTTCGGTTCTGGACTGTGTGCTGGACCAGGTGGATATGATTCTGATCATGTCCGTAAATCCGGGCTTCGGCGGCCAGAAGTTTATCCCTTACACCGTGGAGAAGATCCGGGAGCTTCGCAGAAAGCTGGATGAGCGGAACTTAAAGACAGATATCCAGGTGGACGGCGGCGTGACTCAGGACAACATCCGCCTGCTGATCGAGGCAGGGGCCAATGTGTTTGTGGCCGGCTCTGCGGTCTTTAAAGGCGACGCGGCAGCCAATACCCGCGCATTTATGGAGATTATGAAGGAATATGAGGCATAGTTTATGAAAAGCTGTCTGATCATTACCGGTGGAAGACTGGATTTGTCTTTTGCCGGTCCTTTTTGTAAGAATAACCGGTTCGATAAAATCATCGCAGTGGACGGCGGCCTGGAGGCGGTCAAGGCCCTGGGGCTGATGCCGGATATGATAGTCGGTGATTTTGACACGGCAAAGCAGCCGCTGATCGAAGAATTCCGGAGGCTGCCCTTTATCATCTGGGATGTCCATGAACCGGAGAAGAATGAGACGGACACGGAGCTGGCTCTCCGGAAGGCTGCGGCCTTCGGGTGCACCCACATCACCATCCTTGGAGCCACCGGAGGAAGGTTTGACCATATGCTGGCAAACGTATTCCTCCTTTACGGCTGTCTCCAGCAGGGAATCCGCGCCTGCATCCTGGATGCCCAGAATAAGATTTATGTGATTGACGAGCCCTATACGTTCCGCAGGTCGGAGCAGTGGGGAACGTATCTGTCCTTTCTTCCCCTGCTGGGAGAGATTAAGGGGATCACGCTGGAGGGCTTTAAGTATCCGCTCACGGATTACGACCTGGAGGCAGCCAGCAGCCGCTGCATCAGCAATGAGCTGGCAGAGGAGACGGGGACGATTCGTTTCCGGGAAGGCGTGGCAATCTGCGTGGAATCAAAGGACTGAGGATTCGATGGCGGCTGCCTTCCGACTGGACTGATTAAAAAAACGCAAACTGGATATTTTCATCACTCCACTCCTGCGCTAAGATGTAGAAAAAAGTAAGGGAGACGATGATTATGGAACAGAAAAATCAAAAAGTTTACAAAATTGCGCTGACCGGTCTGATGGCGGCTTTATCCTATGTGGTATTTACCTTTCTTCAGATTAAGATTCAGCTTCCGGGCGGGGATGCCACCTCGATTCATCTGGGCAATGCGGTCTGCGTCCTTGGCGCGCTGCTGCTGGGCGGCTTTTACGGCGGCCTGGGCGGAGCCATCGGCATGGCAATCGGCGATATGTTTGACCCGGTGTACGTCACCTATGTACCGAAAACTCTGCTGCTGAAGCTCTGCATCGGTCTGATTACCGGGCTGATTGCCCACAAGCTGGGAAAGATTACCGAGAGCAATGACAACGCCCATGTGCTGAAATGGACCGTCCTGGCGGCTGCGGGCGGCCTGCTCTTTAATGTGATTTTTGACCCGCTGGTGGGATATTATTACAAGCTTCTGATTCTGGGAAAGCCTGCCGCCGAACTGACCCTGGCATGGAATGTGGCCTCCACCTCCATCAATGCCGTAACCTCAACGATTGCGGCCGTGGTCATCTACATGGCGCTCCGCCCTGCGCTTCGGAAGGCCGGATTGTTTTTTAAGATAAAATAGGACAAGAAGAAAAGGAAAGAAATTCATGACCCAATATCGTCAGAAAAAGATTGCAATGATTAATGATCTATCCGGGTACGGCCGCTGTTCACTGACCGTGGCGCTTCCCATTTTATCTGCGATGCGGATGCAGTGCTGTCCGGTTCCGACCTCGATCTTGTCGAATCATACCGGATTCCCGGTATATTTTTTCGACGATTATACGGAAAAGATGGAAGCCTACCTGGAAAAATGGAAGGAGCTGAACCTGGATTTCGATGGGATTGCAACCGGGTTCCTTGGTTCCGGGGAGCAGATCCATATCGTCAGCAGCATGATAAAAAGCTTCCGGGGAGAGGAGACGAGGGTAATCGTGGACCCGATTATGGGGGACCACGGAAAGCCCTACGCCACCTACACGCCGGACATGTGCCGGGAGATGGAAAAGCTGGTCCGTCTGGCGGATGTGGTGACGCCGAATGTGACGGAGGCCTGCATCCTGACGGGAAGAGCCTACAAGGGTGAGGGCTGGAGCCGGAACGAGCTTAAGAAGATGGCCCTGGAGATTCAGAAGATGGGACCGGGCGCGGTGGTGATTACCGGAGTTTCCAGCCGGGAAAAGGCCCGGATGGGAGCGGCTCCGGCCGGAGCTGCGGCAGAGCTTTCTACGGAAGAAAACGGACCGGTTTACCTGACCAATGTGCTTCTGGAGCCGGACGGGAAGCTGACCTTCCAGAAAAGCGCAAAGACCGGAGGCGAGCGGCCGGGAACGGGGGATGTCTTTTCCTCCATCATCGCCGGAGCTGCGGTCCAGGGCTGGGATATGAAGGCCGCTGTCCGTCTGGCAGCGCGGTTTGTAAAGGAGTGCATCCAGAAATCCGATGAACTGAAGGTTCCGGTGGAGGATGGGGTGTGCTTTGAGGAGCTTCTGCCGGAGCTGGTCCTGGCCTGCAGACGGATGGGGAAATAAACGTTCTTCCATACCGGACACACCGAAGACCGGGGAAAAAACAGAAAAGGGCTTTCTTTTCTTGAGAAAATGTGGTATCTTTAAAGGCAGATAATCGGATGGCGCACTGTATGCCCATTCTATGAGATACCAGGAGGAAGATCATGTTAGATTTAAAGTTCGTCCGCGAGAACCCGGACATCGTAAAGCAGAACATTAAGAATAAGTTTCAGGATAGCAAGCTTCCGTTAGTGGATGAAGTGATTGAGCTGGACGCCCAGAACCGGGCTGCGAAGGCGGAGGCGGATAACCTTCGCGCATCCCGCAACAAGCTTTCCAAGGAAATCGGCAAGCTGATGGGACAGGGCAGGAAGGAAGAGGCAGAGGCCGTGAAGGCGCAGGTAAATGCCAATGCAGCCCGCCTGGCTGAGCTGGAAGTGAAGGAAGCCGAGCTGGATGAAAAAGTATTAAAGATTATGATGACCATCCCGAACATCATCGACCCAAGCGTGCCGATCGGAAAAGATGACAGCGAGAATGTGGAGATTGAGAAGTTTGGCGAGCCGGTTGTTCCGGATTTCGAGATTCCATATCACACCGATATTATGAAGAGCTTTGACGGCATCGATTTAGACGCGGCAGGCAAGGTAGCCGGGAACGGCTTCTATTATCTGATGGGTGATATCGCAAGACTTCACTCCGCAGTCATTTCCTACGCGAGAGACTTTATGATCAACCGGGGCTTTACCTACTGTGTTCCGCCGTTTATGATCCGCAGCAACGTGGTGACCGGCGTTATGTCCTTCGCGGAGATGGACGCTATGATGTACAAGATTGAGGGCGAGGATTTATACCTGATCGGTACCAGCGAGCATTCCATGATCGGTAAGTTCATCGACACCATCACACCGGAAGAGCAGCTTCCGAAGACCCTGACCAGCTATTCCCCATGCTTCCGCAAGGAGAAGGGCGCTCACGGCATCGAGGAGCGCGGCGTATACCGGATCCATCAGTTTGAGAAGCAGGAGATGATCGTAATCTGCAAGCCGGAGGAATCTCCGATGTGGTATGACAAGCTGTGGCAGAACACCGTAGATTTATTCCGTTCCATGGACATCCCGGTTCGTACCCTGGAGTGCTGTTCCGGTGACCTGGCAGACTTAAAGGTGAAGTCCTGCGACGTAGAGGCATGGTCTCCGCGCCAGAAGAAGTACTTTGAGGTAGGCTCCTGCTCCAACCTGGGAGATGCGCAGGCGCGCCGCTTAAAGATCCGGGTAGACGGCAAGGACGGCAAGTACCTGGCTCATACCTTGAATAATACGGTAGTGGCTCCGCCTCGTATGCTGATTGCGTTCTTAGAGAACCATCTGCAGGCAGACGGCAGCGTAACCATTCCGGAAGTGCTGTGGCCATACATGGGCGGCACCAAGGTCCTGATTCCAAAGCAGAAGTAGAAGTCACGATTCAGTAGAAATTTCGAGAGGGTTTCCGTAACGGAGCCCTCTTTTTTAATATGGAAAGGGAATTTCAAAAAATGGACTTGACATATCTAATACTGTTAGATAAAATATCTAATGGTATTAGATATTTTTAGGTGGTGAAGACGGAAAAGGAGGGAGAAGGCGTGAGTATGGATTATCAGAAACTGGCAGAGGAGCTGATGGCGAATCGAATCGCCATTGACCGTCATCCCAGGGAGGAGCATGTGAAGCAGGTGTTCCGGGGGGAAATCCAGGTAATCCGCTATCTGATGGAGTTTTGCGACCACGCCAGTCCGGGGGAGCTGAGCGAATACAGCGAGGTGTCCACAGCCCGGATGGCGAGCACATTAAAAAGCCTGGAGAAGAAGGGCTTTGTAAGGCGCAGCGCGGACCCGGAGGACGGGAGGAAGATCATCGTCCGGCTGACCCCCATGGGAGAAGCCTACGGAATGGAGCGGAGACAGGAGGTGCTGCGGGACCTGACGGAGCTTTTGATGGAGCTGGGGGAGAAGGATGCGGCGGAATATACCAGAATCTGCCGGAAAATCCGTGACTTCTGCCTGAAAAAAAGAGAAATGAAGGAAAAGAAAGGATGCGTGAAAGAATGTTAAAAACACTGGCAAAACAAATCAAGCAGTATAAAAAAGCATCGGTTTTGTCAATTTTATTTACTGCACTGGAAGTATTTATGGATGTCCTGATTCCGGTTCTGATGGCAAGGATTATCGACCGGGGCATTGAGAGCGGGGATTTAAAACAGGTATTTATCTATGGCGGCCTGATGCTGGTCTGCGTGCTGTTCGGCCTGTTTTCCGGCATTATGTCCGGACGGTTTGCGGCACATGCCTCTACCGGCTTTGCCTGCAATTTAAGGGAGGCCATGTTCTTAAATATCCAGACCTTCTCCTTTGCGAATCTGGATAAGTTCAGTACCGCCGGTCTGGTAACCCGTCTGACAACGGATGTAACCAACCTGCAGATGGCTTATCAGATGCTGATCCGCATGACCATCCGCGCTCCGTTTATGCTGGTTTTGTCCCTGACCATGACCCTTTTAATCTGTCCGAAGATCAGCGTGGTGTTTCTGGCGGCCAGCCTGTTCTTAGGTGTTGTTTTGTTCAACATCATCCGGATTGTGCGCCGGGTATTTGACGAGGTATTTAAGCGGTATGATGACTTAAATGCCAGTGTGCAGGAGAATGTCACCGGTATCCGGGTGGTAAAGGCCTTTGTCCGGGAGGATTTTGAGAATACCAAGTTTAAGAAGGCGGCAGAAAACCTGTACCGTCTGTTCGTGAAGGCGGAAGGGACGCTGGCGTTTAACAGCCCGGTTATGATGACGGCGGTTTACGGCTGTATCCTGGGAATCTCCTGGATGGGCGCCAAGCTGGTAGTAGGGGGAGAGCTGACGACCGGAAATCTGACCAGCCTGTTCTCCTATGTAATGAGCATTCTGATGAGTCTGATGATGCTTTCCATGGTCTTCGTTATGATGACCATGAGCGTGGCCAGCGGGGAGCGTATCGCGGAGGTGCTGGCGGAAACCAGCTCTCTGACAAACGGGGAGCATCCGGTGACGGAGGTAAAGGACGGCAGCATCTCCTTCCGTCATGTGAACTTTGCCTACTATCAGGGTGAGGATAAGAATGTATTAAATGACATTAATCTGGAGATAAAATCCGGTGAAACCGTGGGCATCATCGGCGGAACCGGAAGCTCCAAGACCAGCCTGATTAATCTGATCAGCCGTCTTTATGATGTGACCGGCGGTTCGGTTCTGGTTGGCGGGACCGATGTCCGGGAATACGACCTGGAGACGCTGCGGGACCAGGTTTCCGTGGTCCTTCAGAAGAACGTTCTGTTCTCCGGCACCATTCTGGAGAACTTAAGATGGGGCAATGAAAATGCCACGGAGGAGGAGTGCCGCCGTGTATGCCGGATTGCCTGTGCGGATGATTTTATCCAGGCCTTTCCGGAACAATACAACACCCGCATCGAGCGGGGCGGCAATAACGTATCCGGCGGACAGAAGCAGCGTCTCTGCATCGCCAGAGCCCTGTTAAAGAAGCCGAAGATACTGATTCTGGACGATTCCACCAGTGCGGTGGACACGGCTACGGATGCCAGAATCCGAAAGGCGTTCCGGGAAGAGATTCCGGACACCACCAAGATTATCATCGCCCAGCGAATCTCCAGCGTTCAGGAGGCGGACCATATCGTGGTGCTGGACGAGGGCCGCATCAATGGATACGGGACGCATGAGGAGCTGCTGAAATCCAATGAGATTTATGCGTCGATTTATGAAAATCAGACCAGCGGCGGCGGAGATTTTGACCAGAAGGGAGGAGAATAAGAATGAAGCGATTATTTCAGATTCTGTTCCGCGATTATAAATTCCACCTGCTTGCGGTGGTTGCCGGAATCATCGGTTCCGCAGTTGCAAGCGTCCGGGGAACCCTGTTTATGCAGACCCTGATTGATGATTACATCGTTCCTCTGATCGGGCAGGAGAATCCGGATTTCGGCCGTCTGGCCAGGGCGCTGTCTTCTCTGGTGCTCCTTTATCTGTTCGGCATCCTCTGCGCCTACATGTACAACCGGGTGATGGTTTCGGTGTCTCAGGGCACCATGAAAAAGATTCGAATTGAAGTGTTCGAGCATATGGAGAAGCTGCCGATTAAGTATTTTGATACCCACGCCCACGGCGATATCATGTCGGTGTATACCAACGATATCGATACCCTGCGCCAGTTCATCGGCCAGAGCCTTCCGCAGGTATTTAACAGCAGCGTGACGCTGGTGACTTCCCTGATCAGTATGATTATCCTGAATATCCCGCTTACCGCGCTGTCCATCTGCATGGTAGCTGTGATGATTCTGGTATCGAAAAATGTAGGAAAATTCTCCCGGAAATATTTTATGGAGCAGCAGAATAATCTGGGAAAAGTGAACGGATATATCGAAGAGATGATGGATGGACAGAAGGTGGTAAAGGTATTTAACCATGAAAAGCATGTCAGCGAGGAATTCGCAGCCCTGAATGAGGAGCTTCGGAAAAGCGCAGACAATGCTCATACCTTTGCCAATATCCTGATGCCGATTAATGCCCAGCTTGGCAATGTCAGCTATGTGGTCTGCGCCATCACCGGCGGCATTCTGGCGGTTTATAATCTGGCGGGAATCACCATCGGAACCATCGTGTCCTTCCTGACCTTGAACAAGAGCTTTAACATGCCGATCGGCCAGATCAGTATGCAGTTAAACAGCGTTATTATGGCCATGGCCGGCATTGACCGTATCTTTAAACTGATGGACGAGGAGCCGGAGACCGATGAAGGATATGTGACCTTAGTAAATGCCGAAATCGGGGCGGACGGCACGGTGACCGAGAGCGAAAAGCGTACCGGACACTGGGCATGGAAGCATTACCATAAGGCGGACCAAACCACCACCTACAAGGAATTGAAGGGCGATATCGTCATGGACGGCGTGGACTTCGGATACACCGATGAGAAGATGGTGCTCCATGATGTGAAGCTGTATGCGACGCCGGGACAGAAGATTGCCTTTGTAGGCAGCACCGGCGCCGGAAAGACCACCATCACCAACCTGATCAACCGGTTCTATGATATCCAGGACGGAAAAATCCGCTATGACGGCATTAATATCAATAAGATTAAGAAGGCTGATTTAAGGCGAAGCCTGGGCATCGTGCTTCAGGATACCCACCTGTTTACCGGCACGGTTATGGACAATATCCGCTACGGAAAGCTGGATGCCACCGATGAGGAATGCATCGCGGCGGCAAAGCTTGCCAATGCGGACGGCTTTATCCGCCATCTGGAAAACGGCTACCAGACCATGCTCACCGGAGACGGAGCCAACTTATCCCAGGGCCAGCGGCAGCTCTTAGCCATCGCCCGCGCGGCTGTGGCCGACCCGCCTGCCCTGATTCTGGATGAGGCGACCTCCTCCATCGATACCAGAACGGAATCCATTGTCCAGAAGGGCATGGATGAGCTGATGAAGGGGCGCACCACCTTCGTGATCGCCCACCGCTTATCCACGGTACGAAACAGCGACTGCATCATGGTCCTGGAGCAGGGCCGCATCATCGAGAGAGGAAATCATGAGGAGCTGATGGCGGAAAAGGGCCGGTATTATCAGCTTTATACGGGGGGAAGTGTGGCTGGATAAGATTGGCTAAAGTGTACGCCGTGAATCAGGCGGACAGAAGCCGTCACTCCGGTTCGCTTATCGGAAGCTGGTATGCATTCATTCTGCCTGCGTAACTGCCGCGGGCAACTCGGGAATGTACCGGATGTACATTCCCTCAGACAGAGCCCGCTGAAAATCCCGTTCTTGTAAACGGGATTTTCGCAGTTTCTCCGGCAGCCTGAACGCGAACCAGCTTCTCGATTCGCTCACAGGTCGTTCCTTGCTTCTGCCCGTCTGATTCACGGCTGTGTACCGGCATCCCGAACATAAGTTATCTGCATATCCGCTTGTCTGCGTTCCCGATTGAACCGATGAAAAGATGTTCTGCGGGGGCGTGTTCTTGGGAGCAACGTCTGAATTGTGATGTAACAAAAAAGCCCGGAATAAAAACAGTAAAAGTGACAGATTTGGCTTGACGGAATGAGAAAAAACAGGTAAAATTGGATAAAACTGAGCTGTGGGCATATCGGGTAAACCGGAGGATTGAGAGATA
>JAUNPZ010000170.1:0-2468 GCA_030536455.1 Lachnospiraceae bacterium
ACGCCGATGCTGGTAAGCCCGTTCTCCGCGGCCCCCCAGATATCATGCTCCCGGTCGCCTACCATAACAGCCCGGCCCTTCTCCTCCGCTGTGATTCCGGCATGCTCCAGCACATACCGGATTACATCGCCCTTTTTCACACGGGTTTCTCCCATATCCGCCCCGCCGATGAAATCAAAATATCCATCCATGCTGAAATGCTCCAGAATCTTTCTGGCAAAGGGCTCCGGCTTCGAGGTTGCCACCAGAAGCGTTTTTCCCGCCGCCTTCAGATGCTCCAGCATACTGCGGATTCCCGGAAGCTCCCGGTTCTCAAACATACCTTTCTCTGTGAAATATTCCCGGTACACATAAACCGCTTCGCCCGCCTGCTCCTTTGAAAACCGGTAGAATTTCATAAAGCTGTCTCTTAAGGGCGGCCCGATAAAAGGGGTCAGCTTCTCCAGGTCCGGTTCCTCGATTCCATAGCGCCGCAGTGCATACTGCACCGATTTGGTAATCCCCTCCATCGGGTCTGTCAGGGTTCCGTCCAGATCAAATAAGATATATTGTTTTTCCACGTTTTCTTCCTCCTTTTTGCATAGGATACCATATTCCGCACAGATGTCAAGGCTGCGGAGTGAAACCGGCCCTGACACGGCAGAAAACGGCCCCCGGCCGTTAGATTCCTGCTCTAACTTTCGGGAAACCGTTTTCAAACTCTGTGTCGTTTCTTTTGTTTTACTGTCTTTTGCTTTGCTGTCTTTTATTTTTCCGTCTTTTGCTTTTCGTCCTGCTTCTGCCGCCGGGTTTATCTTACCAGCAGGCTCTTTCCGGTCATCTCTGCAGGCTGCTCCATGCCCATCAGCTCGATCAAGGTAGGAGCGATGTCTGCCAGGCAGCCGCCCTCTCTCAGTTTGCAGGATGGGTCTGCATTTACCAGGATAAACGGAACCGGGTTGGTGGTATGGGCGGTCCATGGCTCGCCGGTGGTGTAATCCACTAACTGCTCTGCATTGCCGTGGTCTGCGCAGATGAACATCACGCCGTCTGCTTCCTTCACTGCATCTACCGCCTTGCCTACGCACTCGTCTACGGTCTCGATTGCCTTGATTGCCGCTTCTTCCACACCGGTATGGCCAACCATGTCCGGATTTGCAAAGTTAATGATGATCACATCGTACTTGCCGGACTTGATGGACTCTACCAGCTTCCCGCATACTGCAGGCGCGCTCATCTCCGGCTTTAAGTCGTAGGTTGCAACCTCCTTTGGAGAAGGCACCAGAATACGGTCCTCGCCCTCGTTCGGCTCCTCTACGCCGCCGTTGAAGAAGAAGGTAACATGAGCATACTTCTCGGTCTCTGCGATTCTGGCCTGGGTCTTTCCGTTTGCCGCCAGGAATTCACCAAAGGTGTTGGTGATGGTCTGCTTGTGGAAGGCTACCAGCTTATTCTCAATGGTCTCATCGTAATCGGTGAAGCATACATAGGTGACATCCATTCTCTTTCCACGCTCAAAGCCAGCGAAATCATCATCGCAGAAGGCGCGGGTAATCTCGCGGGCGCGGTCCGGACGGAAGTTAAAGAAGATGATGGAATCATGCTCTTTCACCAGGCCCACCGGCTTGCCGTCTTCCCCGGTTACCACCGTCGGCATAACGAACTCGTCATACTTCTCCTCATCGTAGGAAGCCTGGATTCCGGCTGGTCCGCTGACCGCCGTCTTTCCCTCTCCCTTAGTCAATGCATCATATGCCAGCTTTACGCGGTCCCAGTTCTTATCACGGTCCATCACATAGTAACGGCCCATCACGGAAGCTACCTTGCCTACGCCGATTTCCTGCATCTTCGCTTCCAGAGTCTCCACAAAGCCCTTGCCGGATGCCGGAGGTGTGTCACGGCCGTCTAAGAAGCAGTGAACGTAAACCTTCTCCAGGCCGGCTCTCTTTGCCAGCTCCAGCAAGCCGTAGATATGGGTTAAATGGCTGTGTACGCCGCCGTCGGATACCAGGCCATATAAATGAAGAGCAGAATCATGCTTTTTGCAGTTCTCCACTGCCTCTAAGAATGCCGGAATCTGGAAGAAATCGCCGTCCTGGATGGACTTGGTGATTCTGGTCAGCTCCTGATATACGATACGGCCTGCGCCCATGTTTAAGTGGCCAACCTCGGAATTTCCCATCTGGCCGTCCGGCAGACCAACTGCCATGCCGCTTGCATAGCCCTTTACGAACGGACACTGGCTCATCAGCTGGTCCATCACCGGGGTTCTGCCCTCGCATACTGCATTATGCTCACAGTTCTCATTTAAACCATAGCCATCGAGAATCATTAATACAACTGGTTTCTTGCTCATGTTTTTTATCTCCTTTCGCACCGTATCCGGCTGCGTGTTCTATATGCAGGGCTGACTGTCCCTGCTCATTGATAAATGTCCCTTTGGAGATTATTGTACATTATTTAACAAAGTATGGCAAGTGTTTTTCTTT
>JAUNPZ010000170.1:2568-4867 GCA_030536455.1 Lachnospiraceae bacterium
AGCTGGTACTCGTCTGACCAGGAGGTTCCGGTGCTTCTCCACGCATTCGGCCCGATCCAGCGCTCTGTCTGATTGCAGTTATGCACCGGTCCAAAGGTATTGACCCGGTTTCCGTAGATTTTAAATTCCACGGTATGGATTCCTGGCTTCACATCGCCAAGCTCTGCCTGATACGGAGAAACTGCGATGATTCCGCAGTCCTTTCCATCCAGGCTGCACCGGAGCAGCGGACACCGAAACTTGGCCGTCTGCACCATCCACGCGCCGGACTCTTCCTCCGAAACCGAGATTTCTCCCCTGCAGGTCAGGTTTCCCCCGTAGAATGGGAGGCCCTGCACACCGATATCGCCAAATCCGATTTTTCTGACCGGAGCCGTAATCCGCGTATTTTTTCCGGCCGCCGCCACCCCAAAATCTCCCAACAGGTACATATTCTCCACCTGGAGCGCGGCATGGTAGGGCAGCTGTATCTCCAGAATATTTTTTCCAGATTGGAGAGCGCCCAGCCGGATGGTCTGGATATCCCGGTCGGTGTACCAGCCCGTCACCTCATCGCAGACCGGCCCGCCGTTCCAGAACAGCTTTCTCCCCTTTGCAGGCTCCAGCGCCAGAAGGATTCCATCGGCTTCCACCTCCGACTGAATCCGGAAACGAAGCTTTAACTGATGCTCTGCTTTTTCTGCCGCATCCTCCGGAGCCGGATTTACCCACGGCTGCGCATAGGCTTCCGCCCGCAGCGGATACCCCAGACGCTTCCGGAACTGATTATCAATCCGGAGAATGTCGGTTTCCTTCTTCCATTCCCCATCATCAAATGCGTACTCCGCCCGGTCAAGAAGCAGCACATTGGGCTCCTCCAGGGTTACATCCAGGAAATCCGGAAGCGCTGCGTCTTCGATTTTCTGCCATTCCGCCCGGTCAATCTGCTCTATTCGGGCAATCTGCTCTGTCCGGTCAGCCTGCTCCGCCCGGCATTCTGCGGATTTTTCCGCCGCCGGGACCATATGATATAAGAAGGAATCCTGCTCATAGGAGGTTTCCTCCCAGCTCGTCCAGCCATCCCGAATCACAGCCCGGCATTCCTCTGCCGTTCCGTCAAACGAATTCAGACGCTCCACCCGGTACCCGCCTCTTACCTGCATCCGAAGCGATTCTGCGATGGCCAGGTCCGGATTCTCCGGTTTCTCGGAGTGGGCCGCGAACAGCCACCGCTCCTCTCCCTCCTGCCGCATCTGATAAAGCAGATTCGAGGTTCTGCTTCCGTCTCCGCTCCGGATATCAAGCTCTCTTTCGCTCTCCAGCGCCTCCAGAATCGCCTGTCCGGAATAACGGATGGTCCTGCAGCTTTCCCAACGGTCCGCCAGTTTTTTCGGAAGTTCACTTGGCAGCGCATCCACATACTCCGGAATCCTTCCGGCAAAGAGAATCTTTCCGCCTCTGGATGCAAATTCCTCCAGACGCTTTAAGGTGGTGCTTCGGATGGTCACGCAGTCCGGAACCAGCACCGCATCATAAACCATCTCCCCGGCCTGGAACCCAGATTCCTTTTCCTGCTTAAAATCCGCCAGCAGGGACTCTGAGATAAAATCAAAATCCTGCAGTCCGTACAGCAGCCATTTTACCAGATTTACAAAATTCTGCTCCCGCTCCTCCCGGATTCCGGCGGTCTGCTCCTTCGGTCCCCAGTAAAGCCAGAAGGACTCGATGGGGTGGATGACTCCGATTTTCACATGAGGAACGCCTCTGGTCAGCACCGTATTGATTCGTGCAAAATAATCCTCGATATAAGGATATTCCGGATGCCACGGCGACTGATAGCCAATCGGCGCCGGATAATCCCGCTTCGCCTCCCCGGCCATGCTGGTCCAGGTCAGATGATGGACACGGCGGGTCACGCCCAGGGCGGCCTGCCAGTCTCCGGCCAGCTTATGTCCCCGGAAATCAAAGTCCCAGTTGGTAACGCCGTACAGCTCGCTGGTCATCCCCGGCGCACCGTACTGATGGACCGCGCTCTGGGCCTGCTTTGCCGTAGTCAGTTCTCTCCGGTCGCACAGCATGTCGATTCCCGGAACCCCGAAGGAACGATAGGAGCGCATGGCCTCTCCCAGCGCCATGGTCTGGCACTCCAGGAAGGGCTCCCGCATCATATGCCCGGTCAGCAGGATATGATGCTCCCGGCACCATGCTCCAATCTGGTCCGCATAGCTTTCCGTAAACCGCTGGCACACATGGTCATGGTAATGATACCGATGCACGGAAACATGGCGGTCCTCCCATTCCCAGAATATTTCCGGCAGAA
>JAUNPZ010000171.1 GCA_030536455.1 Lachnospiraceae bacterium
GTGGTGGAGACCTTTGGAGAGGCCGGATTTACGCCGGTGAATAAAAGTCAGGCATTTGCGCTTTCCCAGTATCAGGAGGAAGTGGTTTTAAAATACAATAATGAGTTTACCCAGCTTATGAACCAGTATGTGCCGGAGGAGGAGACCAGCTTTACCATCATCGCCTTTCCAAGACCGGAGATTGGCGGACCTTATGAGGAGATTTTCCAGGGAATCATCGATATCAATACGCTGGATTATGAGGTCTACAAGAAAATCCAGCAGGTTCTCATCGATGCGCTGGACAAGTCCCGCTATGTGGAAATCAAGGGAGCGAACGGCAACTGCACCGACCTTCGGGTATCGCTCCACCATCTGTCGGATCCGGAAAAGGAGACGAATTTTGAAAACTGCGTGGCGGATGTGAATATTCCGGTGGGCGAGGTGTTCACCTCTCCGGTTCTGGCCGGGACCAGCGGCGTCCTGAATGTGGGAAGCGTGTATATCGGGGATTTCCAGTTTAAGAATCTGAAAATGACCTTCGAAAACGGCATGGTGACGGATTACTCCTGCGAGAACCTGGAGGATGCGGAGGAATGCAGGAAGCTGGTAAAGCAGGTGATCTTAAAGAATCACGACAGCCTGCCCATGGGCGAGTTTGCAATCGGAACCAACACCACCGCCTACGCCATGGGACGCAGATACGGCATCGTGGACCGTCTGCCGATCCTGATCGTGGAGAAGATGGGACCGCACTTTGCGGTAGGCGATACCTGCTATAGCTGGGCCGAGGACTGTCCGATGTACAATCCGGACGGAAAAGAAGTGATTGCAAGGGATAACGAAGTTTCGGCTTTGAGAAAAGAGGATGTGTCCAAAGCCTATTTTAGCTGCCATACCGATATCACCATTCCATACGATGAGCTGGAGTCCATTATTGCATATTCCGGGGATGGAAACGGCGTGGAGATCATCCGGGACGGCCGGTTCGTTCTTCCCGGCGTGGAAGCGCTGAATGTTCCTCTGGATGAGATAATTGTGAAAAAAAACGATTGACGGTTTGAAAAAAAAACGGTATGATACTAATAAGTAATACGTTATTAATTAAGGTTACTTATAAATAAAACTAATAAATGGACCTGCTTGAAGTGATAAATCTGCTGTTTTCCGCATAACGGACGCTGCAGAGATTTGGTCCGCTGGCGAAAGGAGACATACGATGGCAAAAGTTGGCATTGTAATGGGAAGCGATTCAGATATGCCGGTTATGGCAAAAGCAGCAGAGATTTTGGATGAACTGGGGATTGATTATGAGATGACAATCATTTCCGCTCATCGGGAACCGGATATCTTCTTTAACTGGGCAAAATCCGCAGAGGAAAAAGGGTTTAAGGTCATCATTGCAGGTGCAGGAAAGGCTGCTCATCTTCCTGGTATGTGCGCCGCTATCTTCCCGCTTCCGGTGATCGGTATCCCGATGAAGACCTCAGATTTAGGCGGTGTGGATTCTCTGTACTCCATCGTACAGATGCCGTCCGGAATTCCGGTTGCGACCGTAGCCATCAACGGCGGAGCAAACGCAGGCATCCTGGCAGCAAAGATCCTGGCAGCATCGGATGCAGAACTGTTAGGGAAGTTAAAGGATTATTCTGAGAAGTTAAAGAATGATGTAGTAAAGAAGGCGGAGAAGCTGGACGCAGTGGGCTACAAGGAGTATATGGCTTCCAAATAATGTGTGGAGCACAGAATGCATGAGCAGGCACACGGAAGCTGTTTTGTGCATGGAATAAAAAGATAAAGATGCAGCCGTGAACAAGAAAGAGGCTGCAAAGAAGCAGAAAAACGTAAGCTTTAAAAACGGAGGATGAATATGGATTACAAGAACGCTGGAGTAGATATTGAAGCTGGTTACAAGTCAGTAGAGTTAATGAAGAAGCATGTAAAAGAGACCATGAGACCGGAAGTATTAGGAGGAATCGGCGGATTTTCCGGCGGATTTTCCTTATCCTCCTTTGCAGGCATGGAGAAGCCAACCCTGCTTTCCGGTACCGACGGCGTAGGAACCAAGCTGAAGCTGGCATTCATCATGGACAAGCACAACACCGTCGGCATCGACTGTGTGGCAATGTGTGTCAATGACGTAGCCTGCGCAGGCGGCGAGCCGCTGTTCTTCCTGGATTACATTGCCTGTGGCAAGAATTTCCCGGAGAAGATTGCAGATATCGTAAGCGGCGTGGCAGAGGGCTGCAAGCAGGCCGGCGCTGCACTGATCGGCGGAGAGACCGCTGAGATGCCTGGCTTCTATCCGGTGGACGAGTATGACCTGGCCGGTTTTGCAGTAGGCATCGTGGATGAAAAGGATATGATCACCGGCGAGCATTTACAGGCCGGCGATGTCCTGATCGGCATGGCTTCCTCCGGCGTTCATTCCAACGGCTTCTCCTTAGTTCGTAAGGTATTCGAGAATGAACTGACCAAGGAAGGCTTAAATACCTACTATGACGAGCTTGGCACCACCCTGGGCGAGGCCCTGATCGCACCAACCAAGATTTATGTAAAAGCATTAAAGGAAATCAAGAACGCAGGCGTGAAGGTAAAGGCCTGCAGCCATATCACCGGCGGCGGATTCTACGAGAACGTTCCCCGTATGTTAAAGGACGGCGTCTGCGCGGTCATCAAGAAGGACAGCTATCCGATTCCGCCAATCTTCGGCTTACTGGCAAAGAAGGGCAATATCGAGGAGCAGATGATGTATAATACCTACAATATGGGTATCGGCATGATGGTAGCCGTTGTTCCGGCTGATGCAGAGAAGACCATGAAGGCGATGGAAGCAGCCGGTGAGAAGCCATATGTGATCGGCTCCATCGAGGCTGGCGAGAAGGGTGTGACTTTATGCTAAGAGTCGGCGTACTGGTATCCGGAGGCGGAACCAATTTACAGGCGATTTTAGATGCCATTGACTGCGGGAAAATCCGCAATGCAAGGGTAGAGGTTGTAATCAGCAACAATGCAGGTGCTTTTGCTTTAGAACGTGCAAAGAATCACGGAATCGAAGCAAAGTGCATTTCCCCGAAGGATTATGAAAACCGTGCGCTGTTTAACGAGGCGCTTCTGGAAGCCATCGATTCCTATCATCTGGACCTGATCGTGCTGGCAGGATTTTTAGTAACCATTCCGGCGGCCATGATTCAGAAGTACCGGAACCGGATCATCAATATCCATCCGTCCCTGATTCCATCCTTCTGCGGCGTGGGCTATTACGGGCTGAAGGTGCATGAGGGTGCGCTGGCAAGAGGCGTGAAGGTGACGGGAGCGACGGTTCATTTTGTAGATGAAGGCGTGGACTCCGGCCCGATCCTTCTCCAGAAGGCAGTTGAGGTAGAGCCGGGAGATACTCCGAAGGTTCTGCAGCAGCGGGTGATGGAGCAGGCGGAGTGGGTGATTCTCCCGAAGGCCATCGACATGCTGGCAAACGGGGAGATTGCTTTAGGGTAAGCGAAAGGACGGAATCATATGAAAGTTTTAATCGTAGGAAGCGGCGGACGTGAGCATGCAATCGCATGGAAGGTGGCGCAGAGCCCGAAGGTGACCAAGATGTACTGTGCGCCGGGCAATGCCGGAATCAGCGAGTTTGCAGAGTGCGTGCCCATCGGCGCCATGGAATTTGACAAGCTTGTTTCATTTGCAAAGGAAAAGGAAATCGACTTAACCATCATCGGCATGGATGACCCGCTGGTAGGCGGCGTGGTAGACGCATTTGAAGCGGAAGGACTGAAGGTATTCGGACCGAGAAAGAATGCCGCCATCCTGGAAGGCTCCAAGGCATTTTCCAAGGACCTGATGAAGAAATACAACATCCCGACTGCGGCGTATGAAACATTTGCCAGTGCAGAGGATGCCCTTGCCTATCTGGAAACCGCCGACATGCCGATCGTATTAAAGGCAGACGGCCTGGCGTTAGGAAAAGGAGTGTTAATCTGCCAGACCTTAGAGGAGGCAAAGGCAGGCGTAAAGGAGCTGATGGAGGATAAGAAGTTCGGCTCCGCAGGTGACCGCATCGTAGTGGAGGAGTTCATGACCGGACGGGAGGTTTCCGTGCTGTCCTTCGTAGACGGAAAGACCATCAAGATCATGACCTCCGCCCAGGACCATAAGCGTGCAGGAGACGGCGACACCGGATTAAACACCGGCGGCATGGGAACCTTCTCTCCAAGCCCGTTCTATACCGCAGAAGTAGATGAGTTCTGCAAGAAATACATCTACCAGGCAACGGTAGACGCCATGGCTGCAGAAGGCCGTGAGTTCAAGGGAATCATCTTCTTCGGCCTGATGCTGACCGAAAAGGGACCGAGAGTATTGGAGTACAACGCCCGCTTCGGTGACCCGGAGACTCAGGTTGTGCTTCCGAGAATGAAGAATGACATCGTGGAGGTATTCGAGGCCTGCGTGGACGGCACTTTAGACCAGATTGACCTGCAGTTCGAGGACAATGCGGCGGTCTGCGTGGTATTGGCTTCTGACGGCTATCCGGTTCATTACGAGAAGGGATTTCCAATCTCCGGCCTGGATACCTTCAAGGAGAAGGACGGCTACTATGTATTCCACGCCGGAACAAAGTTTGCAGAGGACGGAAAGACCTTCCTGACCAACGGCGGCCGCGTCCTTGGCGTGACGGCATTAGGAGAAAACCTGAAGGCCGCAAGAGCCAATGCTTATGAGGCGACGGAGTGGATTCAGTTTGATAATAAGTATATGAGACATGATATCGGGAAGGCGATTGACGAGGCGTAGAAACTGGCGACAGCCTTGGTTTTCTGCTGGGATATCGTGATATGCAGTAATGTGAATATGCAATAAATAAAAGAGGCGCTCATTCAG
>JAUNPZ010000172.1 GCA_030536455.1 Lachnospiraceae bacterium
GCACCGGCAAGGAGCAGCACATCACCATCACCTCCGGCTCCAACATGTCTGATGACGATATCGATAAGGCAGTAAGAGAAGCAGCCGAGTACGAGGCTCAGGATAAGAAGAAGAAGGAAGCCATCGATGCGAGAAATGAAGCCGATTCCATCGTATTCCAGACCGAGAAATCCTTAGAGGAGGTCGGCGACAAGATCGACGCGGCTGACAAGACTGCCGTAGAAGCAGACTTAAACGCATTAAAGGAAGCTATCAACAAGGCTCCGGTTGACCAGATGACCGATGCTCAGGTAGAGGAAATCAAGGCCGGCAAAGAGAAGCTGATGGCAAGTGCACAGAAACTGTTCGCAAAGGTTTACGAGCAGGCTCAGGGCGCAGCAGGCCAGGCTGGCCCAGGCCCGGATATGGGAGCCGGCGCAGGTGCAGGCGCTCAGGGCGGTGCAAATTACGGCGATGATGTAGTTGACGGCGACTTCAAAGAAGTATAAAATAGACAGGAAACCAGAGGCAGATGCCGAAGCCGGCGAAACGCCGTGGTAAAAGGAAGGAATTCAGGGGATTTGCGGAAGTAGTTTTCCGCAAACCCCTATTCTGGGTTAAAGAAGAGGATTATCGTTATGGCAGAGAAGAGAGATTACTATGAGGTCTTAGGCGTTCCGAAGAATGCAGATGAGGCCGCCATCAAAAAAGCATATCGTGTGCTGGCTAAGAAATACCATCCGGATGCGAATCCGGGAGACGAGACTGCCGCAGAAAAGTTCAAGGAGGCATCCGAGGCATACAGTGTCTTAAGCGACCCGCAGAAGCGTCAGCAGTATGACCAGTTCGGCCATGCCGCATTTGACCAGGGAGCAGGCGGAGCCGGAGGCTTCAGCGGCTTTGACTTTAACGGCGCGGATATGGGCGACATTTTCGGCGGCGGACGCAGCAGAGGCCGCGCGAGCAACGGGCCGATGCGCGGGGCGAACGTAAGAGGCGCAGTCCGCATCACCTTCGAGGAAGCGGTATTCGGCTGTGAGAAGGAGATTGAGGCAAACTATAAGGAAGAATGTAAGAGCTGCCACGGCACCGGAGCCAAGGCAGGAAGCTCGCCGGTTACCTGTACCAAGTGTAACGGCAAGGGCAAGATTACTTATGTACAGCAGTCCTTCTTCGGTCAGGTACAGAACGTACAGACCTGTCCGGACTGCGGCGGCACCGGCAAGGTGATCAAGGACAAATGTCCGGACTGCTACGGCACCGGCTACAAGACCACCAGAAAGAAATTCAAGGTATCCATCCCGGCCGGTATCGACAACGGCCAGAGCGTTCGTCTGGCAGGCGCCGGTGAACCGGGAAGAAACGGCGGCGAGCGGGGCGATATGCTGGTAGAGGCAGTGGTTTCCCAGCATCCGATTTTCAAACGTCAGGATACCAGCATCTTCTCCACTGTGCCGATTTCCTTCGCAAAGGCGGCGCTGGGCGGCCCGATCCGCATCAAGACGGTGGACGGCGAAGTGGAGTACGATGTAAAGCCAGGCACCCAGACCGACACCAAGGTCCGGTTAAAGGGCAAGGGCGTACCATCCTTACGGAACCGGAATCTGCGGGGCGACCATTACGTTACCTTAGTGGTTCAGGTGCCGGAGCGGATGACCGAGGCCCAGAAGGAAGCTCTGAGAAAATTCGACGAGGAGATGACTGGAATCCATCCGGAGGGCGAGAAGCCGAAGAAGAAAGGGCTTTTCAAATAATAAGGAAAACAGCAGGCAGTTCAGACTTCAATCCGGGTCTGACCCTGCTGTTTTTTTACTTTTGTAAAAATATAGGAAACACAGGCTGGAAATAGATGTTAAAAAAAGTTACATCGTTCATATATCAATCAATTTGACATGATAAAATGAGTAAAAAACATTTATACGTCCGAAATCATTTACTTTTTCGACTGAGTCCACTATAATGAAAGCACATTGTGGCGTGTTTCTTTGGAGGATTGAGATGGAAAAGGTACAAGGCGGTTCGCTGTCAGTTCGTATGATGGGCGGATTTTTATTAAATTATGAAGGAAAAGAGATTGCTCTGGGGAAAAACAGCACGGCGAAATTTATCCAGCTTCTTCAGATGGTGTGGCTTCAGAAGGAGAAGGGGATTACCAAGGATGAGCTGATGCGGAGTCTCCTTGACCGGGAAAAGCTGGAGAATGCAAACAACAGCTTTAACAACCTGGTGTATCAGATGAGGCGTCAGATGCCCCGCTGCGGACTTCCGGAGGGACAATACATCGTTCGAAACGGTGGCGTCTATCAGCCGGATGACAGCATATCCGTACAGATTGATGCGGTGGAATTCGAATGTCTGGTTCAGAAGGGAGAGCAGACCGACGACGAGAAGGAGCGTTTCCGCTGCTACAGCAAGGCGCTGGAGCTGTACCGGGGCGAGCTTCTCCCCGATATCGCCAACGAAATCTGGGTTACCACCAGAAGCTTCCAGCTAAAGAAGCATTTTATCCAGTGCACCAGCTGGATGGGAAGCTATCTGAAGGCGCAGAAGGATTACAGCGAGATGTACCGCATCTACACGAAGGCGGCGGAGATGTATCCCTTCGATGACTGGCAGGTGTACCAGATTGACAGTCTGCTCTGCAAGGGCGAATACAAGCAGGCCTACCAGCTGTACAACAAGACTGTGACCGTCTATTCCGATGAGATGGGACTTCCGCCCTCCGACAAGATGATGGAATGTTACGAGCAGATGAGCCGGAAGCTGAGCGGTTATCCGGGAAACATCGAGGAGATTCGAAAGGAAATCCGGGACGCCAAGAAAACCATGGACCAGGACGGCGCATATTACTGCTCTTATCCCAGCTTCGTGGATTCCTATTGGCTCTTAAGCCGCAGCATGGAGCGAAGCGGCCAGTCCATCTTTATGATGCTCTGCACCCTGGTGGATTACGAAGGAAAGCTGATCGAAAACCAGGACAAGCTGAAAAAACGCTCCGAGGCCATGCACCTTGCCATCAAGAACACCCTGCGCCGCGGCGATGCCTACACCCGTTACAACACCTCCCAGTACCTGATTCTGCTTCTCGGAATCCAGCAGGAGGACTGCTACCTGGTGTACCGCCGAATCAGCCAGAAGCTAAAGGAGATGGAAGGCCCAAGGGCAGAGGTGACGTACAGCGTTCTTTCACTGGCAGATTTGCCGGATGCGTAAAAGAGATTTGCAAAAGGCCATGCGCCATACGCCGTGAAGCAGACGGACAGAAGCCGTCGCTTCGGTTCACTTATCGGAAGCTGGTAAGCATTCGTTCTGTCTGCGTAACTGCCGCGGGCAACTCAGGAATGTACCGGATGTACATTCCCTCGGACAAAGCCCGCTGAAAATTCCGTTTCGTAAACGGAATTTTCGCAGTTTCTCCGACAGCCTGAATGCCAACCAGCTTCTCGATTCGTTCACAAGTCGCTCCTTGCTTCTGTCCGTCTGCTTCACGGCTGCATGCTGGACGGGCATTTTATCTACTATTAAATTATGAAAAAAGGCCATGCGCCAATTCCACGAGCTTTGCAGTTTTGGGGGATTGGGCATGGCCTTTTTTGAATACGTGAATGTAAAAATGTAAAAAAATAATTTACAATTACATTGATATATCCTTCATTTGGGCATATAATAAGGATATAAAGAGAGAAGGAGGTCATCGCAATGAGGTTTGATGAATTATTTGAACAAAGAAGTCTGGTGGCTTCGAAATTAAAAGAGTGTATTCGAGATAAAGGCTATACGAAGGTATCTTTTGCCGGAAAAGCTGATATATCTCGTCCGACATTAGATAAATTGTTAAATGGTGCAGTTGACAGTAAGAGTACATTTGATCGTCATCTTCAAAAGATTCTGAAAGTGCTGAATATGTCGGCAGAGGAGTTAATTCTTTATCATTCGGTATCGGCTAAACCGGCTGCAGCAACGGTATTTTCACAGAATGCTCCTTTGAAACATGAAATGAGCGAAAAAGCAAAGAAACAGTATAACCTGCTTCTTGATGTTATTGATCTGTGCGAAATATATTATTAAGGAGGAGATGTGTTTGTATGAGTGAAGTAATAACGGCTGGGAATATTGATTTCGTTATAAAAAAGAATAATGAAATTAGAGACGAGGTACTGGAACAGACGATGAAATTACAGATGAATCCTGCAATTATGAAAGCTGCATCAAGTCCCCAGCTTGCTTTGTTGATTTTGCAGAGATTTGGATTGGTTCAGATGCCTATAGAAGATAAATTTTGGAGCGGAGCAATTTTCGTGAAAAATGGAAAAATAATCCCCGTTCTTAATACTGCACTGCCACGCGCAAATCAATATTTTGCAGCATGGCATGAAATTTATCATCTTATTTTTGATAAAGTGTCATTGGATCATTTTATCGAAAGAGATAATATGATGGAGGCAAGAAAAGCGGAATGCTTTGCTGCCAGTATGCTGTTAGATGGTGTTGACAGGTATTTTATAGAACTTCCAGAAATGGATTTTGTTTCAAGAATATTTTTCTGTATGTCAGTGTTTCAAGCTCCGTATAAAGCGGTTCTGGTTTCACTTTATGAATATGCAATTCGAAGTAAAAACGAAACACTAGCGAAAAAGATTAAGGAAGTTTTTGATTTGGAATTTGAGGATATGCCGCAGAAATTTCAGGAACTTGGCTTGGACGATAATCTGGTAAAACCATCGTATGTAGTGAATGCATCGCCTTTGCAGGAAAAGATAAGAAGAAGTAAGGCGGCAAATCCAGAACTTAATTACCATAAGGATAATGAAGAATTTCTGGTAAATATTATGAAAGAAATCTCCGTGATTACAAGAAAGAGTGAATGATGACAATAAC
>JAUNPZ010000173.1 GCA_030536455.1 Lachnospiraceae bacterium
GTAATATCATATAAATCCTGATTAAATTCTCCGTCTACCAGAATATCAATATAACGCAGCAGTTCTTCGGTTGCCTCGCAGTGAGCGCGGCCGTCATCGGCCAGAAGGTCGGTTTCATAGGTGTATCCGGTATAGCACCAGATATCCTTGCCGGGGAACCGCTCCTTAAACTGCCTTAGCAGCGGAAGCAGCGCCCGCTGGTTGGCCGGCTCCATGGGCTCGCCGCCCAGGAGGGACAGGCCCTTTATATAGGCGGGCTGGCAGGAGGTTAAGATGGTTTCTATGGTTTTCTCCGTAAAATCCTTTCCGTAATTAAAATCCCAGGCAATCTCGTTAAAACAGCCCTTACAGCGGTGGGTGCAGCCGGACACGAAGAGGCTGGTCCGCACGCCAAGGCCGTTTGCCACATCATAATATTTGATTTCCGCGTATTTCATAGGATTCCCCCGTTCCTGATTTTCTGTCAACATGTTTTCGGCAAAAAAGGAATGCCGATGCCGCAGCATAGAAGCATTCCTTTTGGTTTTTACAGATGCATCACCCGTTCCTTGATCTCCTGGGTCCGTCCCTGGTTCCAGAACTGGGTTCCGATGTAGCCGCAGGTACGTCTTGCCACATTTAACTTGCTCTGGTCGCGGTTTCCGCAGTGGGGGCATTCCCAGATTAACTTGTTGTGCTCGTCCTCCACAATCTTGATTTCCCCGTCATAGCCGCATACCTGGCAGTAGTCGCTCTTGGTGTTTAACTCGGCGTACATGATGTGGTCGTAAATGTGCTGCATCACAGCCAGAACCGCATCGATGTTGTTCTGCATGTTGGGAACCTCCACATAGCTGATGGCGCCGCCCGGAGACAGCTCCTGGAACTGGGCCTCGAAGGTCAGCTTGTCAAATGCGTTAATCGGCTCGGTGACATGAACGTGGTAGCTGTTGGTGATGTAATTCTTGTCGGTGACTCCGGGGATGATGCCGAAGCGGTCCTGGAGGCACTTGGAGAATTTATAGGTGGTGGACTCTAACGGAGTTCCGTAAAGGCTGAAGGAAATGTTGGTTTCCGCAGCCCATTTGCTGCATGCATCGTTTAAGTGCTTCATGACCTCAATTGCAAATGGGGTCGCTTCCGGGTCGGTGTGGGACTTGCCGGTCATGTAGCGGACGCACTCGCAGAGGCCGGCATAGCCTAAGGAGATGGTGGAGTAGTTGCCGTACAGCAGCTTGTCGATGGTCTCGCCCTTCTTTAAGCGGGCCAGAGCGCCGTTCTGCCACAGAATCGGAGCCACATCGGAAGGAGTTCCCTTCAGGCGGTTGTGGCGGCACATCAGTGCCCGCTGGCACAAATCAAGACGCTCGTCCATGATACTCCAGAATTTTTCCATGTCCTTTCCGGAGGAGCAGGCAACATCCACCAGGTTGAGGGTAACGACACCCTGGTTGAATCTTCCGTAGAACTTCGGCTTGCCGTTCTCATCGTGATATACGGTCAGGAAGGAGCGGCAGCCCATACATGGGTAGCAGTTTCCGTCCTTTAATTTCTTCATGATTTTCTCGGAGATGTAATCCGGAACCAGGCGCTTTGCGGTGCAGCGGGCAGCCAGTCTGGTTAATTCCCAGTACTTGGAGCCTTCGTGGATGTTGTCCTCCTCCAGCACATAAATCAGCTTCGGGAAGGCCGGAGTGATGTAGACGCCCTGCTCATTTTTAACGCCCTGAATCCGCTGCATCAGCATTTCCTCGATGATGATGGCCAGGTCATCTCTGGTCTGTCCCTCCGGAACCTCATTTAAGTACATGAAAACGGTGACGAAGGGCGCCTGGCCGTTGGTGGTCATCAGGGTGATGACCTGGTACTGAATCATCTGAACGCCCTGCTTGATTTCCCGTCTCACACGCATCTCGGCCATCTTTGCTACCATCTCATCGTCCGCCTGGATGCCCTGAGCCTCTAATTCCTGACGAACCTCCTCGCGGAACTTTTTGCGGCTTACCTCTACGAAGGGGGCGATGTGGGACAGGGTGATGCTCTGTCCGCCGTACTGGGAGCTGGCAATCTGGGCAATGGCCTGGGTGGCTACGTTGCAGGCGGTGGAGAAGCTGTGAGGCTTCTCAATCATGGTCTCGCTGATGATGGTGCCGTTCTGCAGCATGTCCTCCAGATTCACCAGACAGCAGTTGTGCATGTGCTGTGCGAAGTAATCGGAGTCATGGAAATGAATCAGGCCCTTTTCATGGGCTTCCACAATATCCTGAGGAAGAAGGAAACGCTTGGTGATGTCTTTGCTGACCTCACCGGCCATGTAGTCACGCTGTACGCTGTTTACAACCGGATTCTTATTGGAATTTTCCTGGAGGACCTCTTCATTGCTGCATTCCAGAAGGGAGAGAATCTGCTTGTCGGTGGAATTGGACTTGCGGACCAGCTCTCTCTTGTAGCGGTAGGTGATGTAGTTCGAAGCAACCTTATAAGCCTGCTGCTTCATAACCTCTTCTTCAACCAGGTCCTGGATTTCCTCTACGTTGGGACTGCGGCGCATCTGCCCGCATTGCCGGGTGACATGCTCCACAACCTCTTTGATCTGCTCGTCGGTCAGACGGTCATTCTCCTGGACGCTGGCATTTGCCTTCTTAACCGCATCCTCTATCTTAACGGCATTGAAAACGACCTCCATACCGCTTCTCTTAATAATGTTCATGAAAATTCCTCCACTATATAGTATTCTTAATTGGATTTCAAACTACATCTAGTATTATAATCGATAACTGGAAATAAGCAAGAGGATATATGCACAACTTTAAAAATTAGGGAATGTGCACAATGGACGCTTATTTTTGAATGTCCGCCGCCGGGCGCATGCCGGTTACTTTCCGAGCTTTGACACCTTCTGGCCCAGAATCCAGTCCTTCAGCCGGCTTCGGATCAAGGCATAGGGAGCCGGCCCGGTTTCTAAAAGAAAGCGGTGGAATTCCATCTCGTCAAATGCGTTTCCCAGCGCAGACTGGGCTTCTGCCTTCATCTGGCGGATTTCCAGATATCCGGTATAAGCGGCCAGACTGTCTGCCGGGGAATAGATGGCCTTCTGGTACAGGGCGGCTCCGATTCCCTCCTCCCCGATGCTGTAATGCTGGGAGAGAAAATCGGTGACATCCTCCTGATTCCAGCCATAGTAATTCACCTGGATATCCACCAGAGCGTGGATGGCCAGGGAGGAGGAGAAGGTGAGGCGGGCAAGGCGCTTCGCCTCCGGTGTATTCCCGTTCTCAAAGGAGAAGGAGACGCTTGCGGCGTAGGTATCCCATCCCCGGTCCCATCCGGGGAAAGAAATCACATTCATAAGAGGAGAGAGGCCCTGCTCCTTTAAAAATGCCTCCCGGTAGCCGGAGCCGGGCCAGCCGGTTTCGGCCAGAGCCTGGTAAAGCCGGTCCGGCTGGCCGGCGGTGGCGGCGTCGATTCGGATGACGCCGGTCCCGGTGCTCGCTCCGGAGCCGCAGCTCCAGCCGGGGAGCGTCCACAAATCAGCCTGCTCATCTGGAATGATGAGGACATCCGGGGCAGGGGAAGAAACGGCCGGAAAATATTTTAAGGTTTCGGTCTGCAGAAAGGAGAGAAGCTGGTCCGGGTCCTGGGAGAGGCCGGCCGAAAGGGAGGTATTCTCCTCTGCTTCCGGATTTTCTTTCAGCAGCCTGCCGATGCTTTCTGTATTCTGTTTTAACTGCTCCTCGATGGCGGCCTTTAACAGCCGGATGTCCTGGTAGGAGGTGCCGGTTTTTTCGGCCGTCAGACAGCGGAAGTATTCCCGGCCGTTTTCCCGGCCGCAGAGACCATCCTGTTCCTGGGATTGGACCGGAAGCTGCCGGATGTCCTGGGCCAGCTTTTGATAGGAGGGAATCACCCAGTTAGAGACGGCCTCCAGATTTCTGGCCTCATATCCGGCCCGCTCTTCATCCGTCAGTCCCGGAATGCCGTCCAGACGCCCGGAAAAGGAGGAGACCAGACTGTTATACTCTGCATTCAGATAATAAGGCGCACAGGCATCGGAGGCGTCCTTCTGCCACTGGGAGGAGAAGGCCAGGCCGTTCCGGGCCGCATCCTGTCCCAGAAGGGCCAGGTCCTTAAAAAAGCGGGGCAGGTCTGAAAGCAGGGTAAAATAATCATCCACATCCTGGCGGGTGCGGAATGGAAGTCCGGCCAGCTTTCCCGGAAGAAGGGCCGGGATGCCCTCTGTGGGGGAGAATGCTTCCAGAATCCGGAAGGACGCCATGCCCTCCTGGCTGAGCCTGGTGTCGGCGTAAAAGGACAGACACTGGTAAAGATCCTTCTGCGGCTGGCTTAAGGTTTCCGGCTCGATGGTGCCAAGCTGAAACTTCACGGATTTCATAAGCTCCATCTGCTGCCGGGAATACTCCGTCAGGTCCGGAAAGGCCGGTTCAGGGGCAGCTGTGCCATCAGGTCTTTGGTCAGCCGGAAGAAGCTGCCAGGTCATGTAATCGGCGGCAGTGAGCTGCCGGAACAGTTCTGCGGCAAGCTGGTCGAATTCGTCCGAGCTGAAAGACGGCTCCTGGATGGTATTCGGGTTTATGTCAGCATTCATGTCCGAGTTTGTGTCCGTCTGTGTCAGAGCCGGCGTGATGTCAGCTTCTGCGGTCTGTGAAGCATCCGTTTCCGGCGTTGAACTGTCCGGTCCGCAGCCTGTCAGACTTAAGGAAGCGGCAAGCACGGAAGCAAGGACCCGGCGCAGGATAGGCAGGTTTCGATTCATAGAACAGCACCTCCATTTAAAAAAACGCAAATTACTCACATTATATAGTATATTTCCCAAGAATACAACTTTTTTGCACCAG
>JAUNPZ010000034.1:0-11119 GCA_030536455.1 Lachnospiraceae bacterium
AAAGAAGGGATGGGAGTCTTTTTTCCATCCTTTTTCTGTTTTCTGCTTGAAAATTGAAAATTCCTATGATACCATAGTATGAAGTGAAGCTGTCTCTGCAAAGAAGCGGAACGGCTGCAGTAAAGTTTTGTAATGATGATATTACAGATTAGGAGGGGTTTTTTATGGCAATACTGGCCAATTTGATATTTTTTGCGGTAAAAGCAGCCATATTTGCAGGAATTGCATATGCCGGAGTTGTATTGGGGAAGAAGTACAGACAGAAAAAAGATTTACAAAAAAGCAAATAGGTTTTGGAGGTAACTAAGGTGGAAAATTATAAGGATTTTCTGGAATATGACAAGGCGATTGCCCGTTTTAAGGAGTGGCAGGCGTCTGGTCAGGATCAGGTGCGCCCGGTCGGCGTAAATGAATTAAGAGAGGCGTTCCTGTCTTTCTTTGAGAGCAAAGGACATCTGCGGTTAAAGAGCTTTTCTTTAGTTCCGCATAACGATAACAGCTTACTGTTGATCAACTCCGGTATGGCGCCGTTAAAGCCATATTTTACCGGACAGGAGATTCCTCCGAGAACCAGAGTGACCACCTGCCAGAAGTGTATCCGTACCGGCGATATCGAGAACATCGGTAAGACCGACCGCCACGGAACCTTCTTTGAGATGCTGGGAAACTTCTCCTTCGGCGATTACTTTAAGACAGAAGCCATCCACTGGTCCTGGGAATTTTTAACCGGCGTGGTAAAGCTGGACCCGGAGCGTCTGTATCCATCCATTTATCAGGATGACGAGGAAGCATTTGAAATCTGGAACAAGGTAGTCGGCATCCCGGCAGAGCGGATTTTCCGTTTCGGCAAGGAGGATAACTTCTGGGAGCACGGCTCCGGCCCATGCGGTCCATGTTCCGAGATTTACTACGACCGAGGCGAGAAGTACGGCTGCGGCCAGCCTGGCTGTACCGTAGGCTGCGAGTGCGACCGTTTCATCGAGGTATGGAACAACGTATTTACCCAGTTTGATAATGACGGACACGGCAATTACGAGGAATTAGAGCATAAGAACATTGATACCGGTATGGGTCTGGAGCGTCTGGCCGTGGTAATCCAGGATGTGGATTCCCTGTTCACCGTAGATACCAACCGCGCCCTTCTTCAGAGAGTCTGCGACCTGGCTCACAAGGAGTATAAGACGGACCATGAGAATGACATCTCTCTGCGTATCGTGACGGACCATATCAAGTCCTGCACCTTCATGATTTCCGACGGCATCATGCCATCCAATGAAGGAAGAGGCTATGTCCTGCGCCGTCTGCTGCGCCGCGCGGCACGCCACGGAAGAAAGCTGGGCATCGAGGGCAAGTTCCTGGCTGATTTAAGCAGCACCGTAATCGAGCTGTCCAAGGGCGGCTATCCGGAGCTGGATGAGAAGAAGGCCATGATCTTCCGCGTTCTGACCGAGGAAGAGGATAAGTTCAACAAGACCATCGACCAGGGTCTGGAGATTCTGGCTGACATGGAAAAAGAGATGGCAGCTGCCGGTGAGACCACTCTTTCCGGGCTGAATGCATTTAAGTTATATGACACCTACGGCTTCCCGTTAGACTTAACTAAGGAGATTCTGGAAGAGAAGAACCTGAAGGTAGATGAGGAAGGCTTCGCTGCTGCCATGAAGGAGCAGAAGGAGAAGGCAAGAAAGGCAAGAAAGACCACCAACTATATGGGCGCGGACGTAACCGTATATCAGTCCATCGACCCGGCCATCACCTCCGTATTCGTTGGCTATGACCATTTAGAGGGCGAATCCAGAATTTCCGTGCTGACCACAGAGGATGAAATCGTGGAAGCGCTGACCGATGGACAGAAGGGTACGGTTATCGTAGATGAGACCACCTTCTATGCCACCATGGGCGGACAGCAGGGCGATACCGGTGTGATTACCGGAGCAAACGGCGAGTTTAAGGTGGAGGACACCATCAAGCTGCAGGGCGGAAAGATCGGCCATGTGGGCTTTATGGTAAAGGGGATGCTGACCGTGGGCGAGACGGTTGCAACCAAGGTAGATGAGACGCAGCGTATGGCTACCGCAAAGAACCACAGCGCGACCCATCTGCTGCACAAGGCGCTGCGCACCGTTTTAGGCACTCATGTTGAGCAGGCCGGTTCCCTGGTAACTCCGGACCGTCTCCGCTTTGACTTTACCCATTTCTCTGCTATGACTCCGGAGGAGTTGAAGCAGGTGGAGGAGATTGTAAATAAAGAAATCAAGGCGTCCCTGCCGGTGACAACCGATGTGATGAGCCTGGAGGATGCAAAAAAGACCGGCGCGATGGCGCTGTTCGGCGAGAAGTACGGCGAGAGCGTCCGCGTAGTAAAGATGGGCGATTTCTCTACCGAGCTTTGCGGCGGCACCCATGTGGAGAATACCGGCGTGATCACCTGCTTTAAGATTCTGTCTGAGGCCGGCATCGCAGCAGGCGTAAGACGTATCGAGGCATTAACCTCCCAGTGCCTGATGAGCTTCTATCAGGAAGAGGAGAAGGAGCTTCACGAGGCAGCCAGAGCGGCGAAGACCACTCCGGCCGGACTGTGCGCGAAGATTGAGACTCTGTTAGAGGAAATCAAGGAGCTTCATGCGGAGAACGAAAAGCTGAAGAACAAGCTGGCGAAGGACTCCATGGGCGATGTGATGAATCAGGTGAAGGAAGTGAAGGGCGTGAAGGTTCTGGCTGCAAAGGCAGACGGAGCGGACATGAACGGCTTGCGGAACCTGGGCGACCAGTTAAAGGAGAAGCTGGGCGAGGGCGTAATCGTTCTGGCATCGGTAACAGAGGGCAAGGTAAACCTGATGGCAACTGCAACCGATGAGGCGATGGCAAAGGGCGCTCATGCAGGCAACCTGATCAAGGGAATCGCCAAGTTAGTAGGCGGTGGCGGCGGCGGCCGTCCGAATATGGCCCAGGCCGGCGGCAAGAATCCGGAAGGCGTAGAGGCCGCTCTTGCAGAGGTATTAAACGTATTAGACGGTCAGATCCAGTAGAAACGTCGTGGTATTTGGGGATATTTTTGATGGAAAATCCGGTTTCTGAAGGAAAAATAAAGTTTTTCGCAAAAATATGAATTTTCCATCAAATTGTTCTTGACGTATGCGGAAATTGTGTTATAATATTTCCAGTGCTAAAAAATACCCAAACAGTTGTATTTGAAGTTTTACGCACAAATTACACAACTGGAGGGAGGTTAGGTGTGAGCTATGTCAAACGTAATTGTTAAAGATAACGAGAGCTTAGACAGCGCTTTACGCAGATTCAAAAGAAACTGTGCAAAGGCTGGCATTCAGCAGGAAATTCGTAAGAGAGAACATTATGAGAAGCCAAGCGTAAGACGTAAGAAAAAGTCTGAAGCTGCTAGAAAGCGTAAGTACAACTAATGCTTATGTATGTCCCTGGTTCCGTGAGGAATCAGGGATTTTTTCGTTTTACAGGCAGAAAATGCTCCATGAACGGGAGAAAGGGCGGTTTGCAGTCTATTTGCCTTAAGGCATGCATAGAATATGGTAATCAGAGGCGGTGAATCCGCAAGGGGCGGTGCATGGATGCGGAGGAGGGATGGAAAAGGCAGACTGGAACGGGAGAAGGAGCGGGTCGTTTCGGCGATGCAGCTTCCAAAGGACGTATTCCTCGGAGAGCTGGTGATTACCTTGATCGGGAAACGGGCGGTTTATGTGGAGAATTACCGGTCGATTCTTTTTTATACGGATACCTGCCTGCGGATTCAGGGAAAATGCGGCAAGCTGAAGATTCAGGGGCGGCATCTGGTGATTGAGTATTATACCGGCGATGAGATGAAGGTGCGGGGAATGATTGAATCGGTGGAGCTGGAGGCATGCACGCCGTGAAGCAGGAGAAAGGGGGAGGCGGCGTGACAGAAGGAATATCCAGATGGGTGAGCGGCACCTTGGAGGTGAAGCTGACCGGCTATTCGGCGGAGCGCTTCTTTAATCTTTGTAATGCCAGGCAGATTCCGGTGTGGAACCTGCATTATCAGGATGACGGTTATGTATTCTGCATGACGCGAAAAGGATTTTTACAAATCCGGCCTTTGGTCAGGAAGTCCCAGGTTCGGCTGCGAGTCAGAAAACGGATGGGGCTTCCTTTTTTTGCCGCCCGGAACCGGAAGCGAATTGGCTTCGGAAGCGGAATCGGCTTGTTTTTCCTGTTCCTTTATCTGATGTCCCTGTTTGTCTGGGATATCCAGATAGAAGGAAACCGCCGTTACACCGACGAGACGGTGACGGATTATCTGAAAACCAGAGAGATTACCTGGGGAATCCGAAAATCAAAGGTGGACTGTGAAGCGCTGGAGGCCTCCCTGCGGGATTATTTCCCGGAGGTCACCTGGGCGGCGGCCCGGATATCCGGCACCCGCCTGCTGATTTCGGTAAAGGAAAATGAGGTTCTGTCCCAAATCCCGGAAAAGGATGAGGCTCCCTGCAACCTGGTTGCGGCCCGTCCCGGCATCATATCTGAGATTGTGGTCCGTCAGGGCAAGGGACAGGTGAAGGCCGGGGACCAGGTGGAAGCCGGCCAGGTGCTGATCAGCGGCGAGGTGCCGATTTATGATGACAGCGGGGAGGTGAAAAGCAGGCGGTACGTTCATGCAGATGGGGAGGTGGACGCTTTTACTGAATATTCTGTTTCAAAAAGCTTTTCCCGCCTGCATACGGTGGAGGCAGAGACCGGACGGAGCCGGAACGGCCTCTTTTTGAAGGCCGGTCCATGGTCCGCTGTCCTTCTTCTGCCTTCGAAGGAAGAGGAGCAGTGGATTTATGAGACGGAGCAGCATCAGGCAAAGCTGTTTTCCAGCTTTTATCTTCCGGTTTACTACGGAAAAATCCGGGGCCGACAGGTGGAAAGATACGATGCTTTTTACACAAAAGATGAGATAACACAGGTTTCCGAGGGAATCTATCAGAATTTTGTGAAAAATTTAAGCGAAAAGGGGGTACAAATTATTGAAAATGATGTTAAAATACTAGAAGGTGAATCTGTATGCCGGATGGCGGGAACGGTAAAGACCAAGGAGCCCATCGCACAGATTCAGCGGATTAGAGACTTTAAGGAGACGGAAAGCGAACAATATGAGCGTAGTGGAGAACATAATTGATATTCCCATTGAACATGAGAAGAATGTATGCGGCCAGTTTGACGCGTATTTGAAGAAAATCGAGAAGACCCTTCATGTCACCATGGTAAACCGGGACGGAGCGCTGAAGATCATCGGCCCGGAGGAGACGGTGGGACGGGCAAAAAGCGTGTTCAGCAACTTAGTCGAGCTGTCCAAACGTGGCAATGCCATCACCGAGCAGAACGTGGATTATGCCCTTTCCCTGGCGTTTACGGAAAGCGACCACCAGATTCTGGAGATTGACAAGGACATCATCTGCCGCACGGTGATGGGCAGGCCGGTGAAGCCGAAGACCATGGGACAGAAGGCCTATGTGGACGCCATCCGGAAGAAGATGATCGTGTTCGGCATCGGCCCGGCCGGAACCGGAAAAACCTACCTGGCCATGGCGATGGCCATTCAGGCCTTTAAAAACGGGGAGGTAGGTCGGATCATCCTGACCCGTCCGGCCATCGAGGCCGGGGAAAAGCTGGGCTTCCTTCCCGGCGACCTGCAGAGCAAGATTGACCCCTATCTGCGGCCCCTTTACGATGCGCTGTATCAGATCATGGGGGCAGAAAGCTTTGCCCATAATTCGGAAAAGGGCTTAATCGAGGTGGCGCCTCTTGCCTACATGCGTGGCCGTACCCTGGATAATGCCTACATCATCCTGGATGAAGCCCAGAATACCACGCCGGCTCAGATGAAGATGTTCCTGACCCGTATCGGCTTTGGCTCCAAGGTGATCGTCACCGGCGACCAGACCCAGAAGGACCTTCCTTCCGGAGCGGCCAGCGGCCTGGATACGGCCATCCGGGTGCTTCGCCGGATTGACGATATCGGCTTCTGCTACCTGACCAGCAGCGATGTGGTGCGTCACCCGCTGGTACAGAAGATTGTACAGGCCTATGACGATTACGAGCAGAAATCCAGGCACAGCGAGCGGACATCCGGTAATGGAGAGCGGAATGGAAGCGGGGAACGAAGCAGCAGCGGTGGACGCGGAAGATGGACCAGAGAGAAAAAACACGAATCCTGACAGCGGGAAGCTGTGGTGTTTTGTGAAATACAAAAAAGAGAGGGGTACGGTATGACCATTAATATCGAATACGAGGCAGAGAAAAAGCTGGACCTGCCTTACGAGGAAATCATCCGGAACGTGGTTCTGGAGGCGCTGGATTACGAGGACTGTCCGTATGAGGCTGAGGTAAACGTGGTCCTGACGGACAATGAGGAGATTCACCAGTTAAATCTGGAATACCGGGAGATTGACCGTCCCACGGATGTGCTTTCCTTCCCGATGCTGGAGTATGAGTCCCCTTCCGATTTTTCCCGTGTGGAGGAGGATTACGAGGACAGCTTCAATCCGGAGACCGGAGAACTGATGCTGGGAGACATCATCATTTCGGTGGACAAGGTGGAGGAGCAGGCGGAAAGCTACGGCCATTCCCAGACCAGAGAGCTGGCTTTTCTGGTGGCTCACAGCATGCTCCATCTGTGCGGCTATGACCACATGGAGGAGGATGAACGGGAGGAGATGGAACGGAAGCAGAGAGAGATACTGGAGCGCGGGGGATACAATCGATGAGAAAAGGCTTTTTATGGGGTGTGCTTCTCTGTCTGTCGGCAGGGGTGTTAAGCGGATGTTCCGGCAAATACGAGGAGGCTGTGGTAAATACAGCGGAGGTTTCCACGGAAGCCGTATTGGAGACAACGGAGATTTCCATTGTCCAGGAGACCACAGAAGCAGAAACAGAGGCGGAAACGGAGCCGGAGAAGATGGCGGGTCTTCTTGACCTGTCGGACCGGACGCCGGTGGACGGAAAGGTGCGCAGCTATCTGACCGGGGAGTGGGTGGATGCAGCCGCGGGAAACCGCAGGCCGGTGGCTACGATGATGAGCAATGACAAGGGGGCGCTTCCCCAGTACGGCATCAACCGGGCAGGCGTGATTTATGAAGCGCCGGTGGAGGGCGCGATGAACCGGTATATGTCCATCATCGAGGACTATGATAATCTGGAGCGGATTGGCTCCACCAGAAGCTGCCGCACCTATTATACTTATTTTGCAAGAGAATTCGATGCGGTATATTCCCATTTCGGGCAGAGCACCTTTGCCCTGCCATACTTAAAAAATGTGGACAATATCAACGGCATCGAGGGAATCGGGGCGGTGGCATTCTACCGTTCCAAGGATAAAAGCGCGCCTCATAATGCGTATACCAGCGGGGAACGGCTGAAAAAGGCCATCGAGAAGCTGGGATACCGCACGGAATATGCTCCGGATTACCGCGGACATTACCAGTTTGCGGACGGGGAATATGTGCTGGGAGAGCTTCCGGGCGTGATGGCAGCGAAAAAGGTGGCTCCGGGCTATGCCATGAACAAGCCAAGCTTCGTCTATGAGGAGGAGGACGGCCTGTATCACCGCTATCAGTACGGAGACCTCCACCGGGGCAGCGAGGGTCCGATTGCAGTCAAGAACCTGATCATCCAGTACTGCCAGACCGGCCATTATGCAACCACAGAATACTTAAATATTAATGTACATACTTCCGGTGAGAACGGGTACTACTTTACCAACGGACAGGGGATTCCCATTACCTGGGACAAGGACGGAGAGTTTGGAGTGACCCATTACTACGGACCGGACGGAAAGGAAATCATCTTAAATCAGGGCAGGACCTGGGTCTGCATCGTCAATGCCCTGGATGAGAACAAGCTAGAGATTTATGGAGAATAACAATCGAAAAAACAGAAGCAGAAGAAAGCCGGGAACCGGCGGAGCCGCGCCGGCAAACTGGAAAATGGCGGACCGGGAAATGGCGCCGCAGGCGGGCCGCGAAAAAAGCGGCGCAGCGAACTTCGTCGTTCAGGGGAGCATCCTGGCGGCGGCCGGAATCCTGGTCCGCATCATCGGCCTGTTTTACCGGATTCCGCTGATTGATATCATCGGTGATGAAGGGAACGGATACTATACCTCTGCTTTCAGCATTTATTCCATCCTGCTGATCATATCTTCCTACAGCCTTCCTACGGCGGTATCCAAGATGGTATCCGCCAGGATTGGAAAAGGCCAGTACTGCAATTCCGCGCGCATTTTAAGGGCGTCCTTCGTCTATGCGGCCTGCGTGGGAGGCATTGCGGCCGGTGTCTTATGGTTTGGCGCAGACTTTTTCGCCGGAGCCATGAAGATGCCTTATTCCAGCTATGCTTTAAGGACCCTGGCGCCGACCGTGTGGGTGATGGCGTTCCTTGGTGTTCTGCGCGGCTACTTCCAGGGAATGGGAACCATGGTGCCTACGGCAATCTCCCAGATTTTAGAGCAGATTGTAAATGCCGTTGTCAGCATCGGGGCCGCCTGGTACTTATTCCGGGAAGGCATGAAGGCCAATCTGGTCCGGGGCGGCACAGAATATTCCTACGCCTTCGGCGCGGCAGGAGGAACCCTGGGAACCGGAGCCGGAGCCTTTATCGCCTTCCTGTTCTGTGGCTTTCTGATGCTGACTTACCGGAAAACCATAAAGCGGCAGTGCCGGAAGGACCGGAACGGAGCGACGGAAGGATACGGCGAGATTGCCGGGGTGCTGACCCTGACCATCCTTCCAATCGTATTAAGCAGCACGGTCTATAACATCAGTTCCGTAATAGACAACTTCTTTTTTGGGCAGGGCATGGCGCATCTGGGACAGTCCGATGTGATTGCCGCCCAGTGGGGAATTTTTGGAAAATATCACACCTTGTTTATGATTCCGGTTGCGATTGCCAATGCGCTGTCCTCCTCCCTGATTCCATCCCTGTCGCGGGCGATGGCCGCAAGGGACCGGGGGCAGGTGCTGGACAAGGTCACCACAGCCATCCGTTTTTCCATGTTGATTGCCATTCCGGCTTCCGTTGGACTTACGGTGCTGTCTGCGCCGGTGAATAACCTGCTGTTCCCAAGCCGGAGCGGTGACCTTTTGGTTCAGATTACCATAGCAGGCGCTTCGGCAGTGGCTTTCTATTCCCTGTCGACGGTGAGCAACGCCATCCTTCAGGGAATCAACCGGATGAACACGCCGCTGAAAAATGCGGTGATCGCGCTGGGACTTCATATCGCGATTCTTCTGGTGATGCTGTACGGTTTCAAATGGGGCATTTATGCGGTTATTTTCTCCAACATCCTGTTTGCCCTGACCATGTGCCTCTTAAATGGAAGGTCCATCCGGAAATACCTGGATTACCGGCAGGAATACAAGAAGACCTTCCTGCTTCCCTTCCTCTGCTCCCTGATTATGGGCGCGGCGGCATACGGCGTGTCCGCTCTCTTTGACAAGCTTCTTCCGGAAGGCCGGATGTGGCTGGGTGTGCAGGTAGCGGCTGCGGTATTTGCAGCAATTGCCGTGTACGGCGTCTGCCTGATTAAGCTGAAGGCAGTGGATGAGGTAGAACTTTATGATATGCCGGCGGGACGCAGGCTGGTGCGGATTGCAAGAAAGTGCCGTCTTTTGTAAGCTTTCCGGTTTAAAATGGAAAAGAAAAGCAGATACTATACTTTGACAAGGAGGGAATCCATGAAAAAGTATCGTTACTGCTTTCTTTTGCTGTTAGGGACCGTGGCGCTTCTGCTGGCGGCCGGATTTTTTTATTCGAGGAATTTAGAAGGAAGAATGGAAGGGCAGCCGGCCGGGACCGATGCCGGGGAGGAGATGAAGGATGGCGGAAAATCTCTGCCTCCGCACATTTCACCGGAGGAGACAAGCCGGGTGGAGGAGGACCAGATCGTGCTGAATCAAAGGCTGGTGGAGCCGGTACCTGGAAATCCGATGCAGTTTCTTCTGGTTTCGGAGGATGGATTTCTGCTGGTATTCGGCAGCAGCCGGTCGGAAATCTGTCTGTACACGCATATTCCGATTACGGATTTTCCAGAGAAGGAGAGGGAGAAATTAAGAGATGGGATATGGTTCTCGGCGATGGAGGAGATATATAGTTATCTGGAGTCGTATACCAGCTAATTTTTTGATTCGTGATTGAAATATTTCAACATCTGGGTTAGTACAGAGGAATCCGTCTCTTCTGATTGACGAAATCTTTCTGCAAAGGGGAAAAATCCGGCGGCAGAATAAAAGTCAAATAGTTTCGGCTGATTGCTGCATTCAATATAGACGGTTTTTCCGCCAATTAAATGTTCGACTTCCAGCACTCGTTCAAGTGCCATCTCCAACAAATCGGCTCCAGCCATGATGTCTGGCAGCTGCGGATTGAAATTTTTTCCAAGCTGTGCAATCAGAGGCATGGATATCATAAAACGTTCCAAATGGGAATCATATTGTGAAAATTTTGAAATTTTTTTCTGCATGGTTTTGCTGAGCGATTGACGGTTCACACACACAAACTTATTCGCCAGAGTATAATAGCCGACTAATATATTTGCATGATTGTAATCCGCAAAAACAAGATAGCTGACTGCAATGTGCTGTCTTGCAAATGAGATTGCTTTTGTTCGCAGAAAATCCTCAACATCATGATTCATAGGACAGATAAAAGAAGAGAGGATATTTTGACAGTTATCCTCTCCAATGTATTCCAGCATATCTAAAAGATTGGTCTGCATGTAATTAATCATTCTTATGTGCTCCAAAAAAACGTTTGATTTCATCTTTTGACAGGTCACGGGAAGATATTTTGTGCGGAGTAATTTTTTCAGCAGCGGCAGCAGCCTTTTCTAATGCATTGACAAAGGATTCAGCTGCCTGGGAATCTTGAATTACGATATTGTGAAAAATACTTTGAGTTGCCATGTGTTTCACTCCTTCCATAATTTCTTAATGCTAGTATACTTGAAATAAAAGAAAATATCAATTTACAAATTATGAAATTTTTCAAAACAATTAAATGGCCGAACAAGAAAGAAACTCAAGTGATTTTTGGGTTGCACGAATCCGGAAAACCAGCTAAAATAATACGAGATATCATAAAGGATGGA
>JAUNPZ010000034.1:11219-14660 GCA_030536455.1 Lachnospiraceae bacterium
GTTGCACGAATCCGGAAAACCAGCTAAAATAATACGAGATATCATAAAGGATGGATAAGTGGATGAAAAGAAAAATAGCAGTGCTTGGCGGAGGAGCGGCAGGGCTGGCGGCGGGAATCTGGGCGGCCAAATCCGGGGCCTCCGTTACAATATTGGAACATATGGACCGGGTTGGGAAAAAGATTCTTTCCACCGGGAATGGCCGGTGCAACCTGACCAATTCCCGCATGGAGGAGGGATGCTTCCGCAGCGGGGAGCCGGACTTTCCGATGAAGGTGATTGACCAGTTCGGCTGGAAGGAGACGCTGCGATGGTTTGCCTCCATGGGCGTACTCTGCAAGAGCCGGATGGACACCTACTATTACCCGGTGTCAGACCAGGCCTCTGCGGTGCTGGATGCACTCCGGCTGGAGTGCGGGCGTCTGGGTGTAGAGATTCTGACCCGGTGTCAGGTGGACCGGATTCGATGTGAAGGGAAAAAAGGACAGGTTTCGTTTCATCTGACGTTTCATACCGATGAGGAGGAAGGTGCCCTGCAGACCGAAAAGAAAGAGATGCGTACTTTCGATGCTTTGATTCTGGCCTGTGGCTCCAAGGCAGCGCCTGGTACCGGCTCCGACGGCAGCGGCTATGAGATTGCGAAGGCCTTTGGACACCGGATAATAAAGCCCCTCCCGGCGCTGGTGCAGCTTCGCTGTCAGGGGAATCACTATAAGCAGTTAGCCGGAATCCGAGCCGATGTGAGGTTAAAGCTGGCGGTAAACGGAGAAACAAAGTGGACGGAGGAGGGAGAACTGCAGATTACCGATTACGGAATCTCCGGAATCCCGGTTTTCCAATTAAGCCGCTTTGCTGCAAGAGCATTGGATGAAAAGAAGAAGGTGCAGGTATGGATTGACTTCCTGCCGTTTATGGATATGGAGGAAAGCCGCTTATTTTTAAAACAGCGGTTTGAGGAATTTGCAGACCGGAGAGGGGAAGACTTCCTGACCGGCCTGGTGAATAAAAAACTGGCGCTGGTGCTTCTTAAGCTGGCCGGGATTTCTCTGGATGAGCCGGTAAGCAAGGTGACCAGACGGCAGAGGGAGGAGCTTCTGCGGGGCCTTAAGACATATGAAGCCTTAGTCAGCTCGGTCAATCCATTTGCCAATGCCCAGGTCTGCTGCGGCGGCGTGGATGCGGCAGAGGTGAATCCTCAGAATATGGAATCCAGACTGGTGCCCGGACTTTACTTTGCCGGAGAGCTTTTGGATGTAGACGGAATCTGCGGCGGCTATAATCTGCAGTGGGCCTGGTCCTCCGGAAAGACCGCAGGAAGCCGGGCGGCGCAGAAGCCGGATGGGAAGGGATTCGGAGGCCTTACGGGAAAGACGGCGGAGAATGGGCTGATTGGGGAGTGGATTAAGAAGGATGAGGAAAAAGTCTCCGAAGCAATACATAAAAATGAACTGAAAAAGAATGTCCGGAAAGATAAAAAGAGAAGGTAGCATAAGTTATGGGAGGTGGAGAATATGAAGCTGAGTTTGAAAAATATCGGTAAAATTGGCACTGCTTCGGTAGAAATAAACGGAATCACTGTAATTGCCGGTGAAAATAATACCGGCAAGAGTACGGTTGGGCGTGCACTTTTTGCCGTGTTTAACAGCTTTTATAATATCGACAAACAGATACAGAGGGAACGTATTCGAAGTGTCGAAAATCTAATTGACTTTGTGCACCGGATTACGTTGAGCAATGCTACATTTGCAGTGGATGTAAATGAAATATCAAAATATATCGTATCACATATCGAACAGTTTAAAAATAATTCAGCAAAATTAAAAACAGAAATTATTCGTTTGTTTCTGCAGTATGATGAAAATTTTGAGAAGAAGCTGGAGATGATTAAGCTCGATGAAGTGATTTGCCGCATCATGGATGTGCTGAATGTGTCGGATATGGAACTTTTCCAATCAGTTTTGGAAAAAAAGCTGGAAGCGGAGTTTAACGGTCAAATCAGCAATGTCTTTTCAGATGAAAATGGAGAGATTCGGCTTCAGATAAAAGAGAAGGATTTAAGGATTACCATTGAAAAAGACCATGTAACCCACATTCAGAACAGCTTGGGGCTTCATACAGAGGCGATTTACATCGATGACCCGTTTGTTTTAGATGAAATGCAGGCATCTTCCTATCGCTCGTTCTACGGATATGTCAATCACCGCAGCCATTTGCGGAGGAAGCTTCTTTTTCAGCAGGAAGATTCCAATCTGGTTGATGAGATTGTTGTAAATAACAAGCTGGACCGCATATACAGCAAAATTACTTCCGTTTGCAGTGGAGATGTTGTAAAAAACAGCCGCTCCGGATTCGGATACAGAAAATCCGGCAGCGATAAGGTTTTAGATGTAAGAAATCTTTCCACCGGTTTGAAAACCTTCGTTATTCTGAAGATGCTGCTGCAAAATGGTGTTCTCGAATATAACGGAACGATTATTCTGGATGAGCCAGAGATTCATCTGCACCCGGAATGGCAGCTTTTGTTTGCGGAACTCATTGTGTTGATTCACAAGGAATTTGGAATGCATATCCTGCTGAATACGCATAGTCCGTATTTTTTGAATGCAATTGAGGTATATGCGGCAAAATATGGCGTAGATGATACCTGCAAATATTATTTGACTCGAATAGAAAATGATTCTTGCAGTCTCGATGATGTAACCAATCATGTAGAAGCGATTTACAGTAAGCTGGCAAGGCCTTTGCAGAAAACAGGAGACAAAAAAGATGATACGAATTACCCAGGTAAAACTACCAATCACCCATACATATGAAGACCTCTTAATCCGGACGGCCAAGCTGCTCCGCATCTCTGACAGCCAGATTAAAAACCTGCGCATCGTCAAGCAGTCCGTGGATGCCAGAAAGCGAGAGGAGGTTTCCTACAGCTATGTGCTGGATGTGGAGACAGACCGGGAGGAGCAGGTGGTAAAACGCTGCAAGAACCCCAACGCCTCCATCAGTAAAGAAAAGCCCTACCGGTTCCCGGAACACGGGGAGGAGGTCCTTTCCCATCCGCCGGTTATCGTGGGAAGCGGCCCGGCCGGGCTGTTCTGCGGGCTGATGCTGGCCCGCCACGGCTATAAGCCGATTCTTCTGGAGCGGGGCGGTTCCGTAGAAGAGCGGACAAAGGCGGTACAGGAATTCTGGAAAACCGGGAAGCTGGATAAAAACTGTAATGTGCAGTTCGGAGAGGGAGGAGCCGGGACGTTCTCCGATGGAAAGCTGAACACGCTGGTGAAGGACCCCATCGGCCGAAACCGCCTGGTGCTGCAGCTTTTTACGGAATTTGGCGCAGACCCTTCCATCTGCTATCTCAATAAGCCTCATATCGGCACGGACGTATTAAGCGGCATCGTGGCGGCCATGCGGGAGGAAATCATCCGGCTGGGAGGCGAGGTC
>JAUNPZ010000034.1:14760-27790 GCA_030536455.1 Lachnospiraceae bacterium
AAGGGGCATCGGATTCCCATGGAGGCCAAGGCCTTTGCGGTGGGCCTCCGCATCCAGCATCCCCAGGAGATGATTGACGAATCCCAGTATGGCTCGGAGGCCGCCGGGATTCTGGGTCCGGCAAGCTACAAGCTGACGCACCAATGTCAGAATGGCCGGGGCGTCTACTCCTTCTGCATGTGTCCCGGCGGTTTTGTGGTAAATGCTTCCTCCGAGGAAGGCCGCCTGGCAGTGAACGGTATGAGCTATCACGCCAGAGACGGGAAGAATGCCAACAGCGCCTTGATTGTGACCGTGACCCCGGAGGATTTCGCCAGTGACCCGGCGGGACAGGATTCGGAGGACTTCGCCGGTGACATGGCGGGACAGAACCCGAAGAACTTTGACGGCAGTCCGGCGGGACACACCTCGGACCCGCTGGCCGGAATCGCTTTCCAGAGGCGGCTGGAGGCAGCGGCATTCCGGGCAGGAGGCGGAAAAATTCCGGTTCAGCTTTACGGCGATTTTAAGAACCACAGCGTATCCACGGCATTCGGCCAGGTGGAGCCGCAGTTTGAGGGCGAAACTGCATTTGCAGATTTACGGTCGATTCTTCCGGAGGAGCTTTCCCAGTCTCTGATTGAGGGCGTGGAACGGTTCGGCGGCATCATAAAGGGCTTTAACCGGGAGGACGCCATCTTTGCGGGAATCGAGAGCCGTACCTCATCCCCGGTAAGAATTAACCGGGACGAGCATTTTGAAAGTGCCGTAAATGGCCTGTTCCCCTGCGGAGAGGGTGCCGGATATGCAGGAGGCATCACCTCGGCCGCAATGGACGGAATCCGGATTGCAGAGGAAGTGGCACGGCGGTATCGTCCCCTCGCCTGAGACGGGGAAACGGTCTGTACAAACGCATCCCCGGACAAGCATCAGGAAATGACCGGGAAATTACGCAAGAAAGTTGACATAATAAAAATATGTAAACTTCACATATCAATCATGATGAAACAGAAAGAATAAAGGAGAGTGACTCACATGTATTCAACAACAGAAAGATTTTTACGTTACGTTACCTACGACACCCAGTCAAAGGACGAGCAGGAGCAGATTCCAAGCACCCAGAAGCAGTTCGTGCTGGCAGGCGTGCTGGCCGAGGAGCTGAAGGCCATCGGCGCTCTGGAGGTTCAGGTGGACGAGCACTGCTATGTAACCGCCACCATTCCGGCGACGACTGACCGTAAGGTTCCGGTTCTGGGGCTGATTGCCCATATGGATACCGCCCCGGCCTATTCCGGCTGCGAGGTAAAGCCTCAGATCATAAAGAATTATGACGGCAGCGTGATTACCTTGAATCAGGAACTGGGACTGGTTCTGAATCCGGCAGAATTCCCGGACATGCTGGATTATGTGGGTAAAGACCTGATCACCACCGACGGAACCACCCTGTTAGGCGCGGATGACAAGGCCGGTGTGGCAGAGATTGTGGCAGCAGCCGAGTATTTCCTCGCTCACCCGGAAGTGGAGCATGGAAAGATACGCATCTGCTTTACTCCGGACGAGGAGGTAGGCTGCGGCGCGGATGCATTTGATGTGGAAGGGTTCGGCGCGGACGTGGCCTACACCGTAGACGGCGGCGCATTAGGCGAGCTGGAATATGAGAACTTCAACGCGGCAGGAGCCAAGGTTCATGTACACGGCGCAAGCATTCATCCAGGCTCCTCCAAAGGAAAGATGAAGAATGCCATCCTGATCGGCATGGAATTCCAGTCCATGCTTCCGGTTTTTGAAAATCCGATGTACACCGAAGGCTACGAGGGCTTCTACCATCTCAGCGATATGCACGGCGACGTGGAAAATACCTGCATGGAATACATCATCCGCGACCACGATAAGGAGAAGTTCGCCCAGAAGAAGCATCAGTTCATGCGCACTGCGGATTTCCTCAACTTAAAGTACGGAATCGGAACCATCGAAGTCGAGATGAAGGATTCCTACTATAATATGAAGGAGAAGATTGAGCCTCACATGTATCTGATTGATACCGCAAGGGAGGCCATGGAGGAGATGGGCGTTGTGCCGAAGGTCTGTCCGATTCGCGGCGGCACCGACGGAGCCAGATTGTCCTACATGGGTCTGCCTTGTCCAAACCTGTGCACCGGCGGACATAACTTCCATGGAAAATTCGAATATATCTGCATTCAGTCCATGGAGCAGGTGACAGAGCTTTTGATTTCCATTGGAAAGAAATTTGCGTATTTTACCGACAAGTAGAAGATTTGGATATTTCATCGCAAATTTAAGAAAATCGTAGGATATTCTGGTGGCCTAACGGTCGAAATTGTGGTATACTGTTTTTGGGAGGGGGGGTAATTCTCTGACACCCTGTTTCACAGACCACTTCCAGGGAGCAGCAGAGAATGTACAGTATATGAAAGAAAGCATTGAAAAAAAGAACGGACAGCAGGATAACAAAAAGGAATCCGCGCAAGGATACGAAGCACCGGGCGTATATGTGAAAACCTTCGGCGGCTTTGATTTGTTCGCAGACGGAAAGCTGGTGCATTTTCAGAGCGGCAAGGCCAAAGAGCTTCTGGCGGTTCTGGTAGACCAGAAGGGTCAGGCGGTCCGCCTGTCCAGACTGGCAGAGCTTCTGTTCGATGAGATGGGAGATGAGGCGGCAGCCAAGAGGGCGGTGCACATGGCGTGGCACCGTTTGAAGCAGACGCTGAAGGAACACGATATCGAACAGATTGTAACCAAGGGGCGCGGCGTGTATGCCCTTGACTGTAGCGAGATAAGCTGTGATTACTACATCATGACCGGAGAGAACCACTCCGGAAAGAAGGAAAGGAGCCGTACAGAGTACCGCCTGGATGTGGGAGAGAATTCCTTTACCGGAGAATATATGCCGGAGTACAGCTGGGCCGAGGTGACGCTGTCCTATCTGATGCAGTATTATCTTCAGAAAAAAGATAAGTAACCGTAACAATCAATACAAACAATCAGAATTCAGTTTTATTATGAGAATCCCCCGAAGCTTTGGGTACTGCACCAAAGTCTTCGGGGGATTTTTGTCTTTCCATTTCTTAATATATCTTCCGGGAAAAATACCCAAGGTAAGCTTGCTGTTCTGCCAAAAGTATACAAAATGTAAAAAAATTGTATTTATTTAGAAAAATTGACATACAGTAACGTTATTGTAACGGTTCTGCAAACATTCTGATGCTATACTGTCTCAAGTATCAAAAAAGTTATAAATTATGACTGCATTTTTTAAAAAACAGGAGAAGTAACACTTATGGGGAATGCACCACAAGCAAAAAATGGGATTTTCATCAAAACCTTCGGCGGATTTGATGTCTTTGTAAATGGAAGATTGATCTATTTTTCCAGCAGCAAGGCCAAAGAGATGCTGGCTGTGATGGTAGAAAAGGGCGGAAGCAGCGTATCGCTGTCCCAGATGACCTACCTTCTGTATGAGGACATACCGGAGGAAACGGCAAAGAACAGCCTTCGGGTCATCTATCATCGGCTGAAAAACACATTGGAGGAAAACGGGGCAGGGCAGATCTTGATTAAGGAGCGGGGCAGCTACGCGGTAGACCGGGAGCAGTTCACCTGTGACCTGTACGGATTCATCAACGGGAATCCGGATGATATCTGCACCTTTTCCGGAAGCTTTATGCCGGATTATATATGGGCAGAGGGAACCCTTCCTTATCTGAAAAAGCTGTACCAGAAATACACGGGAGAGATGAGCAGATGACAGGGATAATCGATATTCACGCCCATGTTCTTCCTGGAATGGATGATGGAGCGGAGCATCTGGAGGAAGCGCTTCAGATGCTTCAGATGGCATACGGCCAGGGCGTCCGCAAGGTAATCGCAACTCCCCATTATCAAAAAGGGGAGTACCAGTACTCCTTGCAGGAGGCGAAAGAAGCGTTCCGCACTCTTAAGGAGGCGGCGCAGGAAAAGCTTCCGGATATGAGCCTGTATCTGGGGCAGGAAATCTACTACTTCAGTGATTTGACTGAGGAGCTTACAGACGGCAGGGCGCTGACGCTGGCCGGAAGCCGGTTCGTGCTGGTTGAATTCTCCACGGAGGTATCCTGGAGCTATCTTTACCAGGCGGTCAGAAAACTTTCCCAGGCCGGATACCTTCCAATCATCGCCCATGTGGAGCGGTATCCGACTCTCCGGCAGGCGGGGCGGCTAAAGGAGCTTAAGGAAGCTGGGGCAAGACTTCAGATGAACTTCCGGAGCCTGCAGGGTTCCATTCTGAACCAGCGGACAAGATGGTGCCGGAACGTCGTTTTAGAGGGAAGCATCCATTATCTGGCCACGGATATGCATAACACGGACAGCCGGAGGCCGGAGATTGATAAAACCGCCGAGTGGCTGCTTAAGAAGGGCGGGATGCGACTCCTTCGAAAGCTGACTGAAAAGAATCAGGAGGAAATCCTGAATATATATAAATAATAAGAAAAAAGGAAACAGGAACCATGGATAACAATTTACAAGAGCTGCAAAACATGCAACAGGAAGATGAAATCGATTTAAAAGAACTGTTTTTCGAGTTAAAGAAGCACTGGCTGATGATACTCCTTTCCGTCATCGTGGGAGCCGGGGCATTCGGAGCCTATACAAAGCTTTTGATTGTTCCTCAGTATACCTCCACCTCGATGGTATACATCGTCTCAAAGGAAACCACGCTGACCTCCCTGGCTGACTTGCAGATTGGCAGCCAGCTGACAAAGGATTACAGCGTTATCGTAAACAGCCGCCCGGTGCTTCAGAAGACCCTGGACAGCTTAAAGATAACGGATATGACCTACAAGCAGTTAAAGAAAAAAGTAAGCGTTGATAATCCGAAGGACACCCGGATCATGTCCTTAACCATCACCGACCCGGACCCCTATACCGCGAAGGCGCTGGTGGATGCCATGGCAAAAACCTCCGTGCAGTACATTGCGGACATTATGGAGATGACACCGCCCAAGATTATTGAGGATGGCGAGATTGCATCCGAGAAATCCAGTCCAAACACGATCAAAAATATACTCATGGGCGGAATGCTTGGCGGCCTTCTGGCCTGCGGCATCATCGTCCTGCTTTCTGTTATGAACGACACCATCAAGACCGAGGACGACATCGAGAAATATCTGGGCCTGACCGTCCTTGGCAGTATCCCGGACTGGGAAAAGAAAAGCAAACGGGGCTACGGCTCATATGGTTACGGCTATGGATACGGCCCGGACGACAAGGGCAGGAAAGCAGGAGCCGGAAAAATCGGAAAGAAGAACAGGAAGAGGTAAGCCATGAAGAAACATGTTGAGATTAATAAGATGCGGGAGGTCGGTTTCCAGTACGAGGAAGCCATCAAGACCCTGCGGACGAACATCCAGTTTTCCGGAAGCAGCGTAAAGGTTGTGATGTTCACAAGCTGTATTCCAAATGAAGGAAAATCTGAAACCACCTTCCGGACCGCAGAATCCACCGCAATGATTGGAAAAAAGGTATTGTTAATTGACGCCGATATCCGGAAAAGCGTTTTGGCTGCACGGCTTGGCATCAACCAGGAGCTTCGAGGACTGTCCGACTATTTAAGCGGCCAGGTGAAGCTGGAGGATGTTATCTGCAGCACCCAGGTTCCAGGCCTGGATATGCTGTTCGCCGGAACCTTCACCCCGGCAGCCGCTGAACTGGTGGAAGAGCCGGCATTTGAAAAGATGCTGGAATGGGCGCGGACCGAATATGACTACATCTTCATCGACACCCCTCCAGTGGGAACCGTCATCGACGGAGCCATCATCGCAACCAAGTGCGATGGGGCCATCCTTTTAATCGCCAGCGGCGGCGTCAGCTATAAGGAAGCCCAGCGGGTGAAGCAGCAGCTGGAAAAGAGCGGCTGCCGTATCCTGGGAGCCGTACTGAACATGATTCAGAGTACAAAGGGCAGTTACTATTACCGGAGTAAAGGAAGTGCTTCTTCAAAAAAACAGGAATATCGGAATGAAGAGCAATCGTAAAACAGGAGCAGAAGCAACATGTCAATAAAAGCGAAAAAAATGCTGTCCGCCGTCTTTTCCATCCTCATTCTGATCGGCGCGGTCCTGTTCGTCCGGCAGAGCATCCAGCTCTATCGGCAGAAGCAGGCCATCGAAGCCCAGCTTGCGGCCAGAGATGCCGCAGGGAATGCAGGCGGCTCCGGCCAAAACGGCGCGAACCCGGACGGCAGTCTTTCATCCGGTCCAGATGGCGTGAACCCGGACGGCGGTCTTTCATCCGGTTCAGATGGCGCGAATCCGGACGGCAGCAGTCCGGCCGGACCGGGCGGGGAAAACGGACCGGCGCCGGAGGAGGAAGAGCCGCCCACTCTGGCGGAGGAGTACCAGAAGGATGGCGTAAGCTATGAAAAAAATCCAAATATCCGTACCACTTTAATCCTGGGAATCGACTCTCCCGGACCGTTTAAGGAAACCCTGTCCGGAAGAGGCGGCCAGTCCGATGCCATCTTCCTGGTGCTCCAGGATGTGACCACGAAGCAGATTAAGCTGTTAAACATCCCAAGAGACACCATAACCCCGGTCCGCCTGTATGACCTGGCGGGCAATTACCTGGGAAAAGGCCAGAGACAGCTTACCCTGGCCTACGCCTACGGGGACGGCTTAGACCAGAGCTGCCGTCAGACGGCGGAGGCCGTCAGCCAGCTGTTAGGCGGCGTGGAGATTCAGGACTATCTGGCCATGACCATCGGCGCGCTGCCCATCTTAAACGACCGGGCAGGCGGAGTCACCGTCACCATCGACGACCCCTACCTGGAGGAGCGGAATCCCAGCTTAAAATACGGCACCCAGGTCACTTTGAAGGGAAAAGAAGCCGAGGAGTTCATCCGCATCCGGAATATCAAGGAGGATAACACCGCATTGACCCGGATGAACCGTCATACCACTTATCTGAAGGCCTGGATGGCAGCCGCCAGACAGACTTCCGCAAAAAACGATGCATTTGTGCCGGAACTTATGGAAGAAATCCAGCAGTACATGATTACCAGCATGCCGAAGGACCGGTATCTGAAGCTGGGGCTGGAATTCCTGCAGCAGGGCAGCCTGTCCGATGAAGACATCATGACCCTCCCCGGAACCCCGAACCAGGGACTGCTTCACGACGAGTACCTGCCGGATGCAGAAGGCATCGAAGAACTGGTGCGGACCCTTTATTACCGCCCGGTCCATTAACCTCCGGACCGGAAACGTCCGGAACTGCATAAAAATGCAGATATTCAGTCCATGGTTTGGCTGTTTATCATAGAGGATTTCAAACCAAATATATAGAAAGGAAAGGTATAAGCCCATGAAAAAGAGAACTCTCATTCTCACCGCAGCGATGGCACTCACTCTTGCACAGAGCGCAATGGCACTGGGATACGGCAGCTCAAGCAGCAACGACAGCGTGGTAGATTTAAACACTCCACCTACCGTAATCGTGAATGGCCAGGTTGTACAGGGCGGCCAGACCGCAGCCCCAACCACACCATCCACCCAGAACCAGCCATCCGCTGTAACCGGAGTAACGGATACTTCCGCTACTGGTATCACCACCGCAGCACCAGTTGCTGCAAAGGAGGTATCGGTTGACGAGATGAAGCAGGCCAGCGCAGGCGTAAGCGGCCGTGTATCTACCACAACCCAGTATACCGGTTATGTGGCAGGTGCAGTGAACGCCATCAATGCAGTCAATGCAAACCCGGCAACCGTAGCAGCTCTGCCATCCAACGATGACCTGACCAAGGTAGCCATGCTGACCGGATTCCAGCAGATCAACGTAGCCGGAACCCCGGCCAAGGCTGGCGATTACTTAACCATCGAAGTACCGTCTCTGCAGCCAGGCATGAAGATTTATCTGCTTTACGTTGACCCAACCAACGGCATGACCAGAAAAATCTGCGCAAGCGGTGTAAACTTCGATCAGAAGCTGGTAATGGTTGACGCAACCATCCAGGGTGTATTCTCCATCGTTTACGAGTGGTAGAAATTCCGGCCTGCTTACCAGAAGCAGACAAGGAAATCACCTGACAGGACAAAAATCTCCGGCGGTGCATCATTCACCGCCGGATTCCCAAAATACATGAAGAGGAACGATAACTTATGTATAAAAAAACATCACAAAACTGGCTGAAGCATTTAGATTTCATCATTATTGATATGATCTGTCTGCAGATTGCATTTGTCCTGGCCTATATCAGCCGCCATGGATGGTGCAACCCGTTCTCATCCCGCAGCTACATGCAGATATCCATTATCTTTATGATGTTCGGGCTGTTTACATCCACATTTTTCGATTCATTTAAAAACGTACTAAAACGAGGCTGCTATAAGGAACTGACTATGACGATTCGTCATGTGGGTCTGGTAGAATTATTAACCATCTTTTACCTGTTTTCCATACAGAGCGTCCAGCAGTATTCCAGAATCGTGGTTTACATGACCGGAATCATCTATGCCATCTTAGGCTACGCTGCGCGTGTCACATGGAAAGCGCATCTGAGAGAAAAAATGAAAAATAGCGGAGGACGCTCGTTGGTTATCATCACAACCAAAACACTGGCAGCAGAAGTCATCCGAAATATAAAAGAAAATAATTATGAAATGTTCCATCTGGCCGGAATCGCCGTCATTGATGAGGACATGACCGGACAGGAAATCGAAGGAATCCGGGTGGTCGCGTTCGAGGACGACGTGGCAGATTATGTATGCCGCGCCTGGGTAGACGAGGTGTATATCAATATCCCGAACAACATCCCGTACCCGAAGGCCATGATCAATCAGTTTATTGAGATGGGCGTTATCGTACATATGAACCTGGTGAATTCCTCCAACCTTTCGGCAAACAGACAGGTGGTCGAACGTCTGGGCAATTATACCGTACTTACCACCAGCATCAACCTGGCATCGTCCCGACAGCTTCTCTTCAAGCGGCTGCTGGATATCGCAGGCGGTCTGACCGGCTGTCTGATTACCGGAATCCTGGTTCTCGCAATCGGACCGGCAATCTACATCCAGTCCCCCGGCCCAATCTTCTTCTCCCAGGAGCGGATTGGAAAGAACGGAAAGCGTTTCAAGATGTATAAGTTCCGCAGCATGTACATGGATGCAGAAGAGCGCAAGAAAGAACTGATGAAGGAAAACCGGGTAAAAGACGGCATGATGTTCAAGCTGGACTGGGACCCGCGAATCATCGGCAGCAAAAAGCTTCCGGACGGAACCATGAAAAAAGGCATCGGCAACTACATCCGAGACTTAAGCCTGGACGAATTCCCGCAGTTCTTTAATGTACTGAAAGGCGATATGAGTTTAGTCGGAACCAGACCGCCGACAGTCGATGAATGGGATAAATACGAGCTTCACCACCGCGCCAGACTCGCCACCAAACCAGGCGTAACCGGCATGTGGCAGGTAAGCGGACGCAGCAACATCACGGATTTTGAGGAAGTGGTGAGGCTGGATAAAAAGTACATCAGCGAGTGGAGCATGGGGCTGGACTTCAAGATTCTGCTTAAGACAGTGGGAGTGGTGTTGAAGAAGGAAGGGTCGATGTAGTTTCACTTCTATTTTGGTATAATGTCTATGCCACAAAATTAGTAGCTTAAAATGACAGGAAAAATCATAGGGAATGAGTTACTCACAAGGCAGAAATGGGCGAAAATCGGTATTTGGGATAGACATAGAGTGGATAGTGATAACATCATTTGAACACGAAATTCGAAGATTTTCATAGAAAAATCAGGGGGATTTTGTGGAAGAAAGGTGTAGACAAAGGGATTTAGTAAGTGGGAAATCTGTATTTTGGATAGAGGATGGAGCATAGTGATAACGATTAAACGAGGTCTGGAAAATAGTTTGAAATCAAGGGCTTTGGCGGATGAAGGCAGTTTGGAAGTACAGAAAAACGAGGATTCACTGTGACAGAGACTTTATCCGAAATGATTTATTGTGGAGAAAGAAATATAAGAAGATAGCAACAAGTGGGTAGGTGTATCCGAGAAAGTTTAGTTGGAATATGAAAGACTTTTGGTGCGAATTCATCGATGATTTCTGCCGGAAGATTTGATGAACGAGGGTGGATACATAAGCTGCTATGACTATGCCTGCGGAAGTTTTAAACAGGCTGGATAAGTGCTAGAAGCTGGGTTTGAACTGGGTTTCTGACTTGGTAGGATGCGATTCAACGCTATTTGAAAAGGATTAGGTTGAGATTGCTGGTGGGTATCACATGAGTTTTAAGTTGGGAATATTGTAATTATTGTAATAAAAGAATGTACAAAAGTAAGGAACAATACTGAGACAGCAGAGGGAGAAGATTTGTGAACGAAAAGAAAATCCGTATTTTACATGTTGCTCAAGCGTCTGGTGGCGTAGACCGATACATAAGAATGCTTTTTAAGTATATGGATCATAACAAGTATGAAAATATTCTTGTATGCTCATACGACTTTAAAAAAGAGGATTATAGTGGTTTAGCAGATAAATTTGAACAACTTGACATGAGACGTCCAATAGGCGTAGCTGATTTAAAGGCAACTATGTCTGTAAGAAAACTGATTAAGCAATATAAACCAGATATTGTATATGCACATTCCAGTAAGGCTGGAGTAATCGCAAGAGTTGCGGACATAGGAATAGATAATGTATGCGTATATAACCCACATGGATGGGCTTTTAATATGAAATGCTCTAAAAAAAAGCAGATGCTATATGCTATAATCGAAAGAATAGCAGCTGCACTTTGTAAAAAGATTGTATGTATTTCTGAAGCAGAGAAAAAATCTGCATTGGTTAGAAAAATTTGCCGAGAGGACAAGTTACAAGTTATTTTTAATGGAGTTGACATTGAAGCTTACGAGAAAAGAAAAAAAAACGGATTGAACAAACTGACCAGAGAGGTTTTGGGTATTTCAAAAGAAGCTTTTGTTGTGGGTATGGTTGGACGCATCAGTGAGCAGAAAGCGCCGGATGTATTTATTAGGGCAGCAAAATTGATAAAACAACAAATTCATAATTCGTATTTTATTATAGTAGGTAATGGTGAGCAGAAAAAGAGCATCGAAAAATATGCTAGGGAAAACAACCTTTCAAACTCATTGCTTATTACAGGTTGGGTAGAACACCCTATAGATTATGTTGAATTATTTGATATTGCAATGCTCCTTTCTCGATGGGAGGGGTTTGGATTGGTGTTACCTGAATATATGATGGCAGGAAAGCCCATTGTGGCAACTAAGGTAGATGCAATCCCAGATATTATTAAAAATCAAGTAAATGGACTGCTTGTTGAGACAGATGATGTGGAAGCAGTATGTAAATCGGTGATAGAGTTGCATGAAAATAATAATTTGCGTGAACAATTGGTTGTTAATGGGAAAGAAGATGTTCATAAGAAGTTTGATGTGACGAGGGTTTCACATGAACATAATATATTATTTCTAAACTTATTAAATCGCGACAAATAAATCAGACATAACTTGTGTAAAGATGGCAGTACATGGTTGGAGAGAGAAAAATGAAAAGGATTGCAAAATTTACATGGTTGCATAATGGAAATTATGGAAGCACTTTGCAAGCATTAGCGTTGCAAAGATTTTTAAGAGATAATGAATTTGATATAATTGATATTGACTATGATGCATCATTAAAAACTAAATTGTTAAACTGGATAAAATGCAAAAATTCTCCGAAATTATTTTTGGGAAAATTTGAAGAGGCAAAAGGAAGAAAAGCATATTCTCATCCGGAAAGGTTTGTTGAAAGAGCAAGACGGTTTGATGAATTTAAAAAAAAGAACATGAAACTGAGCAAATTATATCGAAGCCCACAGGAATTGAAAGTTGCAGTAAGTGATTATGATATTTTTATTTGTGGGAGTGATCAAATTTGGTCACCGGCATTAATGAATCCTGTGTATTATCTTGATTCTGTTCCAAACGACAAAGTGAAAATTGCATATGCTCCTAGTTTTGGTGTAATAAGAACAACTGAAGCAAAGAAAAGGAAAATAGCAGGATATCTGCGTAGTTTTAAATATCTTTCTGTCAGAGAAACTCAAGGTCAGGAATTAGTAAAAGAACTTATTAAACGGGAAGTGCCAGTTCAAGTTGATCCTACTATGCTTATTAGTAAGAGCCAATGGGCTGAATATGCGGGAATACCTTTGAAAAATGAAAAATATATATTTTGCTATTTGCTCACACCGAATCCTGTGTATATTAAAGCTGTAAAGAAAATATCTAAAGAACGAGGTCTACCTGTTATAATTATTCCAACGAGCAAAGGACCGTTTGAAACAGGATTTGAAGAACATGTTGATGCTGGACCATCAGAATGGTTAAATTATATCCAAAATGCCGACTTGATTTGTACAGATTCATTTCATGGGTGTATTTTTTCATCTATTTTCGAACGAGAATTCCTGCTATTTAAAAGATTTAAAGATAGTGACAAAAAATCTGAAAATTCAAGAGTATATACTTTGACAAAACTACTTGGGGTAGAGGATCGCTTAATTGATGCGAATAATATTGATTCTCTAAAAGAATTGAACCCAATTGATTTTGAATACCTCAAGAATACAATTGGGTTTGAAGCTGAAAAATCAGGAGAATGGTTATTAAATATCTTAAAAACAGAATGTAAGTAGGTTGACAGAATGAAGAGTAGCGTTTTAAATATATCAGAAAATGAATGTTGTGGGTGTGGAGCATGTGCTCAAATTTGTCCACGCGCATGCATATCTATGGAAGAGAATGACCGTGGTTTTTTGATGCCACAATTGGATAGCACGAAATGTATAGAATGTGGTTTGTGTATAAAAACTTGCGCTGAACTAAATCCACCGGAAAAGTACGGTATAATTTCTTCATATGTTGCAGTCGCGAAAGATCGAAAGATATTAATGAATAGTACTTCAGGTGGTGTATTTGGAGTAATCGCAAAGTATATATTATATAATTGTGGTGTTGTCTATGGATGTGCGTGGGATGAAGATTTAACAG
>JAUNPZ010000035.1 GCA_030536455.1 Lachnospiraceae bacterium
GATCTTCCCGGCTCATTCCAGTTTTTCTGTCCGGCAGGCCTTCCCGGCTCATTCCAGTTTTTCTGTCCGTTCCGGCCGTTTTCATTCTTCTTTCCGTTTCTCTGCTTTCCGCGGGCCGGGCCGTCAAAATTCAGCCGCTCCTCCTCCACCACCAGAGGCCGCTTCATCACACGCTGATTCATGCTCATAATATACTCGCCCACCAGCCCGATAAAGAAAATCTGAACCGAACCTAAGAAGCACATTCCGATGAGAATCGGCGCCATGCCGGCTGCAAAACGATTCCAGTAAATCAGCTTCATGATCAGATAGACGATGGCCACGACCATACTGGCCGCCGAGCAGAAGCTTCCGAAGATGGTTGCCAGACGCAGCCCCACCTTCGTGTAGGAGGTGATGCTTAACATCGCCGCATCATACAGCCGGTAGAAGTTGTTGCTGGTCTTTCCGGCCCGGCGCAGGGGCTGCTCATACGGAATCTCCTTCCGGCGAAAGCCCAGCTCCGCCACGATTCCCCGCAGGAACGGGGTAGGGTCATCCAGGTCCCGGAGCACCTGGATAAAAGAGGCGTCATACAGGCCGAAGCCGGTAAACTGCTCAATCTGCTCCACATCGGAAAGCCACTTGATCATCTTATAATAGCATCCCCGCAGCCAGTACATCAGCTTGTTCTCCTGGCTGGACTTCTTGATTCCGATTACAATTTTATAGCCATATTCCCACTCCAGCACATACCGTGGAATCATCTCCACCGGGTCCTGGAAATCGGCCGCCATCAGGATGGTGCAGTCGCCGGTGCTCTGCAGCATGGCATAATACGGAGAATTAAACTGTCCGAAATTCTTCGCATTAAAGATTCCCTTAATTCCCCGGTCCTCGCTGCACAGGCGGCGGATAATCTCCCTGGTCCTGTCTGCCGAATCATTGTCAATAAATATAATTTCATACCGGTAATCCGGTAAATCCTTCCGGAACATCTCCCGGAGGGCATCTGCCATCGCCTCTACATTTTCTTCTTCATTATAGCAAGGCACTACAACGCTGATTGTTTTCATCCTGTTGTCTCTCCCACTCATTTTTCTTCCGGCCCCTTTTCCGGCCGCTGTCCCGGACTTAGTCCCAGTCCATGCGCACCATCACTTTAATCAGATCCTGCGGCTTCTCTTTCATTAAATACAGCGCTTCCTCGATTTTGTCAAGCCCGGAAAGCTTGTGCGTCACCAGCTTTTCCGGATGAATCCGCCCGTATTTTACCATCTGCATCAGGCGTTCCACCCGGACACGGCCGCCTCTTGCCAGCTCTGTGTGAATGGTCTTTCCGGCCATTCCGCGCCCTCCGGAAAACTTCGGGAAAGGAAGATTGCCGGTTCCGCCGAAATAGTTCACATTGGACACGGTTCCGATGCCGTAGCGGACCATGTCGATGGCCTGGGAAAATGCTTCGTCCTGGCCGCCGCAGATAATCACGCTGTCCGCGCCCACTCCATGGGTCATGGCTTTCACCTGCTCCACGATATCGCCGTCCCGGTAATTTAATATATCGGTTGCGCCGAATTCCCTGGCCAGCTTCACACAGACCGGACGGCTTCCTACGGCGATGATCCTTCCGGCTCCCAGATGTCTGGCGCCCTCCACCGCCATCAGCCCGATGGGGCCGATGCCCATCACCACCACCGTATCTCCGAATTTAATGTCCGCACACTCGGCTCCCGTGAATCCGGTTGTCACCACATCCACGCACATCAGCGCCTGCTCCAGCGTCACGCCCTCCGGAATCCGGGCCAGCGTCGTGTCTGCATCCGGAATCAGGAACTTTTCGGCAAATACGCCCGGCTGGCTTCTTCCAAGCTGATGGCCGGAAAATGGCGCGCTGGCATGGTTAAAGTTATGCTCCTGGATTCCCAAATCCCTCCAGTTCGGTGTGATGGCCGGAACCGCCACAATCTCACCCGGACGGAAATCGGAAACCAGCTCTCCGACCTCCAGAATCTCCGCCACGCACTCATGGCCCAGAATCAGGTTCGGCGCTTTTCTGGAACCGCCGCCGAACACCGTATGCACATCCGAGGAGCAGGGAGCCGCCGCCACCGGCCGCAGGATGGCTCCATACGGTGTCAGCTCCGGCTCCGGCGAATCATGCCAGCCTGCCTTTCCCGGTTCAATTAACACAAATGACTTCATATTTTCGTATCTCCTTCTGCATCCAGCGTCTCCAGATGGTCGCTCCGGAGCGTCATAATCTCCACGCGGTCCCCGAACCGGCTCCGGATGGAATCCGCAATCTCCCTGGTATAGCCGGGAGCCACAATAAGAATCATCTCCACCGGATGGGTGTAAAAATGCTCCGGCGGCGCGATAAGAAGGTGGGAGGCCGGCGCGAACCGCCCCTGCTTAAACGGTGCGGAATCAATGATGTACGCCGCCTTTCGTCCCAGGCAGGTGGTCGCCGCCAGGGTAAAGCCCTGATGGCTGGCGCCCCAGATGGCGAAGGTCTTTCCTTCTGCCTCCAGTCTTCCTGTCAGCTCCTCCAGCTCTCCTTCTATCCGGCTGCGGCTGGCCGCCAGCGCGGAGACATCCGCCGGAGTCATGGTCCGGCTTCCGACGCGCGGTTCCCGTGCGTTTCCGGCTTCCGATTCCCGGCCTGTTCCTCCGATTTCCGATTCCGATTCCCGGCCCGTTTCTCCGGCTCCGTCCGCCAGCTTCCGCACGATCACCGAGCAGGTATCCCGGTTCACCATCTCCTCCTCCAGCACCTCAAAGCCGTGAAGCTCCAGAAGATTCCGCAGCGTCTCAAAGCTGTAATAGGCGATATGGTCCCGAATCAGCTCGTAATAGCCGTCGTATTTCAGGATATATTCCAGACTGGGAACCGTGATCAGACCGATTCCCCCATCCTTTACATTCGCGCGGATGCAGTCCAGCATCACACCGGGCTCCGGCTGATGCTCCAGAAAATTAAAGGACAGGAAGCCATCGTAAGGCCCGTTCTCCCCCAGCCTGGTATCCGGCGTCTCCGTAAACCCTTCCGTTACGCAGAGCCCCTGCTCCCTGGCTTTCCGGACCAGGTCCGCCCGGTGCTCCACGCCATAGGCCTGAACCGGGAACTCCGTCAGGACCTTTAAAAATTCGCCCTGGCCGCAGCCGGCCTCCACCAGCTTCTTTCCTTCCAGCCCGTACTTCTCGATCAGATGACGGTACTGGCTCCGCCGAAGCTCCACCATCGTTGTGGAAAATCCGCCGGACCGGATTACATCCCGGTAATAATCCACCGGCTCACAGTCAAACTGGACCAGACCGCAGTGCCTGCACTGATACAAGCTTAAGTCCATTCCCCGGTCCTTTTCCACCTCTTCCGCATCCGGAATGTTCTGGGCCGAGGCCGGCATTCCGTCAAATTCCAGAAGCGCAGACTCCGGCAGCCTCCTGCCGCATACCAGGCAGTGCGTCCTTCTGTTCGGTCTTTCTTCTATCTTCTTCATGCTGTTTGTTCCTTTTCTCTGATTCCTTCATTTTGCAGTGGTTTTTCTGTTATCCTTCCGCCAGCATCCGCCGGATTCCTTCCTCGAAGGAAATCTTCGGCGTCCATCCGGTACAGGCCTGAATCCGGCAGATATCCGGAATCAGATTGGCCGGCCCCTCTGCATTCGGCGGAAGCTTCCCGTAGACGAAGCTGCCCCGGCTCCCGCAAAGCCGGTACATCTCCTCCACATACTCCCGGAGCGGTTTTGTCTGCGAAACGTCCCCGGCCAGATTAAAGATTCCGGTCAGCGGCTCCTCACAGAACATCAGGGCCATCAGCCCCTCCACCAAATCTTCTATATACAAGAAATTCCAGAGCTGGGTACAGGCCCCAAGCTGCATCTGGCCGCCCGCCCGGAAGGTATCCAGACAGGTATTCACCAATGACCAGGGATGGTCCCCCGGCCCGTATACACTAAAAATCCTGACATGAACGTATTCCATCCATGCCAGACCATGCTCCCGCCAGCTCCGGCACTGAGCCGAAGCCTGGCGGGAGAAATCTACCTTTGCCTTTCCATATTCCGAGACCGGACGGCACTCCTGCTCCTCCTTCATGGCCTCCCGGCATTGTCCGTACTCTGCCTGGGAGCCGCTGAATAAGAACCGCCTGCAACCCAGCGTCCTGGCCCCTTCCAGAGCCTTCATGGAATCCGCCACATTCTTCTGCTGCACATCCCGCTTCTCCCGGTTTGCACTGCCGGAGCCGTCCCATCCGAAATGAAAGAAATACGGGCAGGACACCGGCACTGCCGAGGCAATCCGGTTCAAGTCCTCCAGCTCCATCTCAATCACATGAAGTCCCTCTGCCTCAGATGCCTCCGGCAGCGCCTTCCGGTTTGCGGAACCGGGACGCACCACCGCGTACACCTGATGGTTTTTCTCCAGAAGACGCCTCACCAAAGCCGCCCCCAGAAAACTGGTTGCTCCCGTCACTACGATGTTCATCCTGCCCTACCTCCTGGTTTCTGTTTTTCAAACACGTTCTGACCTCTGACCGGCTGCATGCGTCCTACTTGATTCTGGGAATGATCATGTTCGCATCCATCTCTTCCTCCGGAAGGAATGGCGCCAGGTCCTCCAGCGGCGGAGAGGTCAGGGTTCCGTCCGGCATCTTTCTTGCAGAAGACTTCGGCTCGAATACCTGGTCCGTGCTGACAAATACCTCGCAGATCACCGGTCCCTCCATCTGAAGCGTCTTCTCAATCACCGGGCCGAGCTGGCTGTTATGATACGCTGCCGTGTAAGGATAGCCGTAAGCCGCCGCCAGCTTCTCCATAGACGGGAAGCTTAAATCCGGCCCATGGAATCCGCTGTCCACGCCCACGCCAACCAGCGGCTCGCCAAAGAAATTCTTCTGGCTCTGCCGGATGGAATGATAGCCGCCGTTATTGATCAGGAAAATCTTAATGGGCATCCGGTGATGGATGATGGTCTGCAGCTCCTGCAGATTCATCTGGATGCTTCCGTCTCCGGTCAGAAGGATGATATCCTGGCTGTGGTCCGCCATGCAGGCGCCGATTGCCGCCGGAAGGTCGTAGCCCATGGAGGCTATGGCCGAGTTGGTGATAAACCGCTGGCCCTTCTTTATGATATAGCCGTGGCCGCCCACCACGCAGGCGGAGCCATTGCCCACCACCGTAATCTGGCCTTCCGCCAGACGGCTGCTTAATTCCTTCACCATCGCATACACATTCGCCGGTTCCTCATCCCCGTGATTCATATGCTTCGGCAGGATGACCGGATACTTCTCCTTCCACATCCGGCAGGTCTCCAGCCAGTTCCTTCCAGGAAGTCCCTCTCCGCCGTCAAACAGCGGCTTCGGCAGCTTCCCCGCCTGCTGCTCTTTCGAAAGCACCTGCACCAGCATCTCCAGAAGCTCCTTCGCATCGGCATGAATCCGCATATCTGCATGGACCGATGGCTTTTTCAGCTCCTCCTCGTCCACATCATTTACAATCACATACGCCGCTCTGGCCCATGTCTTATAATTATAACCAACCTGACGGATACTCAGACGGCTTCCCACAGAAAATACCAGATCGCTGTTCTGAACCGCAAGGTTGCCCGGCCGGTCACCCATATTGCCGGCGCGTCCCGTATAAAGAGGATGCTCGTCCCAGACTGCATCCTGGCTGTTCCAGCCTGTAATCACCGGAATCCCCAGAAGCTCTGCCGCCTGTAAAAATATCTCATGCGCACCGGCAATGCGGACGCCGTTTCCCACATTGAACACCGGCCGCTTCGATGCTTTTATCTTCTCCAGCACCGCAAGCACGGTCTCCCGGCTCACTTTTCCCGGAAGCACCGGGCGCTTCTCGCCCTGTCCGGCAAAATCCTCCGGAATGCTGTAGGCATCCTCTGCCGCCTTCCGGCCCGGTACGGTATCCGCTTCACCCGTGTCCGCACACAGCGTACACTCTGCCCAGCCGGTCCCTCCGGCCTCATAATCCGCCGCATCAAAACCAACCAGCTCCTCACGCTCCACAAAAGCGCCCTGAACATTCAGCGGAATGTCCAGCCAGCACGGTCCCGGTCTTCCGGACTGTGCCAGATAAAGGGCCTTCTCCAGACAGAACCGGATCCGCATCGGGTCCGTCACCATCTCACAGTACTTGGTCATGCAGGAAACCGCCTGACAGATGTCAAACTCCTGGTCGCCCATGGCGCGGATCCCTACCCCTGACCAGCGGGCTGTGGTGTCATAGCGCACCTGTCCCGACAGCACCAGCATCGGTATGGAATCCAGCCACCCGCCCACCACGCCGGTAATCGCATTGGTCCCGCCGGGTCCGGTGGTCACGCACAGCGCCGCAATCCGGTTGTGGATTCTGGCATAGCTCTCCGCCGCCATGGCGCAGGCCTGTTCATGGTGATTATAGATACAGGCCAGCCCCTCCTGATGGCCCAGCCCGTCGTTCAGATGCATGGCTCCCCCGCCTGTCACCGTAAATACCTGGGAAATCCCTGCCTCCACTAATTTTTCCGCAATATAATTCGATACCTTTATCCGCACGGCACAACCCCTCCCCTTTATCCGTTTTCATTTCGTTTCTTTTCTATATCGTACAGTTTACCACATTTCGATAAAAAATCCTACCAAAGATTTTCTTACGGTCCGTACACAGGCAGAACCGCTGCAGCCGCCTGTGGGAATCCGAAGGACGGTTCCCCATCTTCGCATCCACAAATTCGGAATTTTTCCACGGATAGCATGGGATGGCAGGGCTTCCAGCAACCGACACTGGAAATCCGCCGGGACACCGGCTATAATCACATTCGTAATGCAACCATGGAATCCGGGGAACCCCCGACTACACAAAAAAGGAGAGACACTATTTATGAAAAGACCAATCGCAATGATGGCTGTATTATCTGCGGCAGCAATGATGTCCGCAATGACCCCTTCCCTCTTCACCGCTGACCGGGCCGTGAACGCATTTGCCGGAACGGCCGGATGGACCGAGGAGGACGGAAGCTGGCGCTACAAGGACAGCGACGGTTACTACTTAACCGATACCTGGAAGAAAAAAGACGGCGTTATGCACTATTTAGATGAGGACGGCGAAATTGCCGTTGATACCATGATAAATGACGAGTACTATGTAAACGCAGACGGAAAGATGATGACCAACCACTGGCTCTCCGTCTACAACGAAGAAGAGATGGATGCCCCGGATGCGCCGGAGTTCTTCTGGTACTATTTCGGCAAGGACGGCCGGGCCGTAAGAAGCAAATGGCACAACATCGAGGACAGCTGGTACTACTTCAATGCCGACGGCCACATGACCACCGGCAGACAGAACATCGACGGCGCCACCTACTACCTGGGCGCGGAGGACGACGGAACCATGAAAACCGGATGGATTTCCTTCGAGGAAGAGTCCGATGACCCGGAAAATACCTCCTTCTGGTATTATTTCGATAAGAACGGCCGCATGGTAGAAAACCAGATTGACCGGAAAATCGATGGAAATTACTACACCTTCCAGGATGGCCGGATGCAGACCGGATGGTTCCGTCTTCCGGAGGAAGCGGCAGCAGATGCAGGCCAGGCCACCCCATCCAATGCCGGCTCTGACAACGCTTCTACCGAGGCTGCCGGTACGGAAGCGGGCGCTGCCGGAAAAGCGGACTCCGCGGAAGGGACCATCCACGGCTATCAGTATTACGAAGCAGACGGAAAGCGTGCCTCCGGCTGGTATGAGATCGAGGGCGCAGAGGGCATAAGCCAGGAGGGCGAGGTCCATCGCTTCTTCTTCCGCAGCGGAAAGCCGCTGGCTGCGGAATCCGGAATCCAGGTATTTACCGTTGATTCCAAAAAATACGCCTTTAACACCAGAGGAGAGATGCAGACCGGAAAGCAGGTCATCACCCTGGAGGACGGCCAGATTGCCAATGCCTACTTCGGCACCGACGGCGTGATGAAGACCGGAAAGCAGAACATCTACAACGAGGACCTGGGCGAGAACCAGACCTGGTTCTTCTACACGGACGGAACCAGAAAGGGCCAGGGCTTCCATGGAATCCGCGACAACTCCATCTTCTTCTACGGCCTGCGCCAGGATGCTGCCAGCGACCTGCGCTTCGCTCCGGTGGAATACAACGGCGCTTCCTACCTGGTAAATGCCGCCGGCTCCATCCAGAAGGCCGCCTCCTCCTCCAAATCCACCGCCAAGCCGGAACTGGGCAATGGCTATAAGGATGTGAAGGACGCAAACGGCAAGGTGTGGACGGTAGACGCAAACGGCATCATCCAGTAACCATCTTTTACAACTTTTTTTCTTCATCCGTTCAAGTTCAAAACCTGCGCCGCCGGGCGCACAGGAAGAAAACGCCGCTGTCACAAAAGGACGCGGCGTTTTTTATCACATTTTCTTATTTTTTTCGTATATACATATGATATAAGGGATTTTCGCGACTGGTAAGGTACAAAACCGTTACGATTTTCCATCTGGAGGAACGAGAACCATGAGAGAGCTTTCTGTTTATTACTGTACCCGGTGCGGCTATTACGCATACTACCAGCTTCCGAAGAACGCCGTCTGTCCCAGATGCAGCATAAAAATGCACCTGCTGGACATGCCTTATCAGCATTTTATGGATTTAGACTGCAAGGAACGGGACCTTCTGCTGTCACAGGAAATCTTAAAGAACTGCTCCATCGTCACCCGGATTACCGCCGGTCACAAGGAAGCCAATCAGCGTGAAACCATCGCTCATCTAAGCGCAAAAATTCAGGAACTGGAAGCAGAAAATCAGAAATTAAATGAAACCGTGGCCTGGATGCATCAGACCATCTGGGATATGGTAAAAAGTGAAAAAACTACAAAATAAGCGGCCCGCACGTCCAATCCACTGCCGCCCGGACCGCAGCTTAACCCTCTATTTTTCAGGAAACCGCTCCGTATTCGTAATATAACGATTCATCAGCCGATTTAACGTAATCTTCATCTGTGCGATCACATTCCGCAACTCTGCCTGCTCTTTTCTAAGCCGCTCATTCTCCTCTGTCAAATTGTTCAGTTTCTCTTCTATACTCATCAAAAACCCTCCTAGTCCTTTTCCGGTACGATTATTTCCATCCCTTACCAGTTCACACTATACGTCATTTCCAGTAATTTGAAAAGCAGAATCGACCGCACCATTCGACAATTCCCACCGAATGCCCTGCGGTCTCTTCTGCTTCTTTCGTTTTTTCTGCCAGATATGGTACGTTTAAAAACCAGCATACCATATCTGGCAGTTTCTGTTTTTTCATTCCAATCCGGGGCGGTCGAATGCTGGCGGTCAAAAACGCTTGCATCGGTCCGATCGCTTACTCCGTCTGAATCTCCACCTCCAGCATTCCATCCTCGCTGTGGAGAATCCAGGTTTCCGTCTCCCCCTCCGGACTGCTGTAGGTAATCTCCTTCAGGAACCCGTCCTCATCCACATCAATCTTCGTAACCACGCCGTCCCGCTTCCAGCCTGCCGGATAAAATCCGCGGAGCGGATTCTTTTCACTGTCCAGCGTTTCCCAGAACAATTCCTCCGGAACCTCCGGCGCGCCCTCTGCTGAGAAAGCGGCCTCCTCCATCATCATGGTATAGACGGCGGACTGAAGCTGTTTCGCCTCCACCAGATGCCGCTTCTCCTTTGCCTTCTCCACATATCCCATATAGGAGGGAACCATAATCCCCGCCAGAACAGCAAGAATCGCCAGGACCACAACCAGCTCAATCAGCGTAAAGCCGCCTTTCCTCCGCCTGCGCTCCTCTGTCTTATCTTTCGTATCCATCATGCCCGCTGTCCGGCCTCCTTTCCCATCTCCAGCCGGTCAAATCACCCCTTGTCCAGCGCCTCAAGGGCCCAGTAAAGCGCTCCCACATGCACGGCCTGCTCCACCTGTCCGTCCCGCAGCGCCTTCCGGACCTCTTCCTCCGTCATAAGGGCCACCGCGATTTCCTCCGTCTCATCCAGCTCCTGACGTCCCTTCCGGCGCGCGCCTACAGCCAGATAGCACCAGGCATAGCTGCTCATGCAGGACGCATTCGGTGCCATCTTTCCCAGAAACTGAATCCCGGAGGCCTCATAGCCGGTCTCCTCCAATAGTTCCCTGGCTGCAGCCGCCTCCATCTCCTCACCCGGCTCCACACAGCCCGCCGGGATTTCCAGGATTACCTTATCCACCGCATGGCGGTACTGGTAAATCATCAAAAACTTCCCGTCCTCCGTCACCGCCGCAACTACCACGAAATCCGGCATCTCATTCACATAGAACGGAGCAATCCTGGTCCCGTCCGCCATCTGGCAGTCATCCGCCCGCAGATTCACCCAACGGTCCTTTATAATCGTGCGGCTGGACAACGTGTTCCACCGCATGGCATCAAATCTGGAATCTGACATATTCTCCTCCTCTCAGCCTTCCTTTTTCCTGTATCCGAAACGGAAAAAGGAATCCAGCACCGCTCCGTCCGCATCCTCCAGCTCCAGTCCCAGCGCTCTCGCCATAATCGGGCCTTCATCGGTCAGATACATCTCCGGAATCCGCGCGCCCGGCTGAAAATCCGGTCCGGCCGCCAGGAAAAAGGTCTTGTAGCCCGCCTCGTCCGGGTCATAGCCGTGAGCGCCCAGATGAACGCCCTTCCCATCCTCCGCCGTCAGCTTCGGCACGGAGCATCCGTTTTTAAAATAGAAGCCATCCGCCGCCTCCAGCATGAACGCGCATTTCGGGTCCGCCCCCCGCTCCCAGGCACGTTTTCCGCAGTGAACCGCCCGGATTCCGGAGCCCGGCGTCTGCTTCCATTCCCGCAGCCATTGAGCTACCTGAAGCCTTAACCCGCGGTCCTTCCGGTCCTTTAAGTAGATATAACAGGCGCCGTCGCAGCTGTGGGCCGCCACTCTCCAGCCGGCAAGGGCGTCCCCGTTCCGTTCTGCCCAGCCATGCTCCACGATATGATAGTTGGGGCAGAGCGCCGCCGTTACATTCTTCTGATAATGGTCGCCCAGAAGGATTACATTCGTCGTCTTTCCCTCTCCCAGCCGCTCCAGCAGTCCCAGAGTCTCTCCCAGCCTCATGTCCTGCCGCCGCAGCGCCTCCTTCGCCTCCTTCGAATCCACGCCGAAATCATGGCGCATGGAGTCCACATCGGTGAGATGGACCAGCATCAGGTCCGGATGATACTTCTGCAGCGTCCTTAAAAGAGCCGCCTGCACGAAATTATCCAGCATCGGCTGTTTGATTCCATCCAGCAGATAGCGGTAACGCCGGTATAAGTCTGCCTGATACCTTGGGGAACCGTTCAGAAGCGAAACCATAAGCTGATTCTCCCAGGGACGGTTGGGCCAGATTTCCGGCAGGTTATAGGTGATGCGGCTGCCTCCCGTTACCGGCCACAGGAGAGCGGCCGTCCGCAGTCCGGCCCGCTCCGCCTCGTCATAAAGGGTCGTTCCCTTCACAAATCTTCTCTGCCAGAACCAGTCCTGCGTCTCCCGTTCCGGCTGAAGCCGGAGATTATTTACGATTCCGTGATTCGCCGGCGTCCTTCCGGTCACGATGGTGGCATGGGCTGGGTAGGTCAGGCTGGGGCAGACGCTCTGCACATTACTGCAGCAGGCCCCCCGCTCCAGAAGCGCCTTAAAATGGGGCAGCGTTTCCAGATATTCAAAATCCGGGCTTCCCACCGCATCCCAGGACAATACCAGCATCCGGTGGGGTTTTTTCCCTATGTATTTCTTCTTTTTTCCAATCATAATGCTTTGCTCCTTCAAGCTTCATCCTTCAAAAATTTCATATGCGCCTTTATCTGCTTCTCATACCCGTTGTCAGAAGGTTCGTAGAATACCGTTCCCACCAGTCCGTCCGGCAGGTACTGCTGCTTCACATAATGGTTCGGATAATCATGGGCGTACCGATATCCCTCGCCATGGCCCAGCTTTTCCGCGCCCTTATAATGCCGGTCCTGAAGATGCACCGGCACCGTCTCCGCCTTCCTGGTCCGCACCGCCTCCATGGCGGAAAATACCGCATTGCAGGCCGCGTTGCTCTTGGGCGCCGTCGCCACATAGGACACCGCCTGAGACAGGATGATCTGGGCCTCCGGCATGCCGATCCGCTCCACCGCCTGGGAAGCCGCCACCGCCACCATAAGGGCCTGCGGGTCTGCATTCCCCACATCCTCCGACGCGCAGATCATAATCCTCCTGGCGATAAACTTGATGTCCTCTCCCGCATACAGCATCTTGGCCAGATAATAAACCGCCGCATCCGGGTCGGAGCCGCGCATGCTTTTGATAAATGCAGAAATGGTGTCATAGTGGTTATCCCCATCCTTATCATACCGGACCGCCCGCTTCTGGATGCACTCCTGGGCTACGGCCAGATTGATATGGATCCTGCCGTCCGCCGACCGTTCCGTGGTCAGGATGCCCAGCTCCACCGCATTCAGCGCGGCACGGGCATCGCCGCCCGCCACATCTGCCAGAAACTCCATGGCATCCTCGTCAATCTCCCCGTCATAAGCGCCCATGCCCCGCTCCTTATCGGAAACCGCCCGGCGGATCAGCTCCCGGATATCCGCCTTCTCTAACGGCTTCAGCTCGAACACCCTGGACCGGGAGAGCAGCGCCCCGTTCACCTCAAAATACGGATTCTCTGTAGTCGCCCCGATCAGGATCAGGGTGCCGTCCTCCACGAACGGAAGCAGGTAATCCTGCTGGCTCTTGTTAAAGCGGTGAATCTCATCCACGAACAGGATGGTCTTCCTTCCGTACATGCCAAGGGCGTCCTGCGCCCCCTTTACCACCTCTTCCATATCCTTCTTTCCGGCCACCGTCGCGTTAATCTGCCTAAACTCGGCGCTGGTGGTATTGGCAATCACCTTGGCCAGCGTCGTCTTTCCGGTTCCCGGCGGTCCGTAGAAGATGATTGAGCTTAATTTATCGGCCTTGATTGCCCGGTACAAAAGCTTATCTTTTCCTATTATATGCTGCTGTCCTACCACCTCATCCAGCGTTCTCGGACGCAGTCTGGAGGCTAAGGGCGCCTCCGATTCCTTCGCGGTCTCCCGCATATAATCAAACAAATCCATATAATCTGCCTTTCCTGTCCACCTGAGTCACAATTCGCAACATTCCGTATTCCACAGCCACGAACACAAATCCAGTATAGCCCCTCTTCCTTTATGCGTCAACTGATTCCCGGATAATGAGAAATCCCAGAGGCCCCAGCAGTACGCCCGGAATTCCAAACAGGCGGATTCCCACATAAACCGCCGCCAGGGTAAGAAACGGCGAAAGCCCGGCCTCCTTTCCCATCACCTTCGACTCCAGAAGCTGGCGGAGCAGATAGCAGCCGCCATAAATCAGGAGCAGAACGGCGCCCCGGCCTCCATGTCCCTGCAAAAAGGAGAACAGCGCCCAGGGAACCAGCACCGCTCCGGTGCCGATAAATGGAAGCGCATCCAGAATCCCGATTACGGTTCCCAGAAGGCCGTAATACGGATTTTTCAGCAGGAACAGGCCGCCGATGCAGATTCCGATGGTCCCCGCCAGAATCATAAGCTGGGTTTTTCCATAGGCGGCCCCGACTCCCTTCAGAATCCGCCCCAGCCCCTCGTACTCCCGGCGGAATGCGGAGCGGCGGAAATACTGATGGATGGCATCCACCTCTCCCAGGGCGAAGACCGCGCCGAAGAAAATCACCACCAGGACGATCACGGCCGTTCCGGCTCCCTTCAGCCAGCCCACCGAATTGCCCATCACATACGGCATCATCCGGGAGGCCCCGTAGCTTCCCAGACGGCGCAAAAGCTCCTGGGCCAGCGTCACCGCGCAGCCGCCCTTCAGATGAAATGCCGTCTCGATGTTCCGGCACCAGCCGGTGAGGAGCACATCCAGCTCATAGGCGGCCCGCGGAAGATTCTGAAGCAGAAGCCGCCCCTCCGCCAGAAGCTTTCTCCCCCCCAGCCAGAGAAGGACTCCAAAGAACAGGCCGAGCAGAAGAAGGAGCGCTCCGCCGATCACGCCGAGCGGAATGCGAAAATTCTTCCAGGTCAGCCGTCTCTGCACCCACTTCGCCGGTTTCTGCAGCCCCTCCGCCAGTCCCAGGGCAATGAAAAAAGGAATCACGAGGGGCAGCAGGTACCGAAAACCTGCATACACCCCAAGCGTAATTCCTGTTATCGTAATCAATTTCTTCAGTTTCTTGTTCGGCATACCCATGGACTCACCTATTTTCAGATTTGTACTTCCTTTGTACAAGGATAGTATGGGCAGAGATTCAGGAAATATACTTAAAACCACGCAAATGCTCCGCCCTCTGCCTCCATCTCAAAGCTCATCCGTTTTCCGCTCACCGGATGGGTAAAGGAAAGCTTCGCCGCGCACAGCGCGATGCTTCCCCGCCTTTTTCCGGAAGCAAAATCCGGGTTATAGCGGTTATCGCCCCACAGCGGCAGGCCGTGCCCGGCAAACTGGACCCGGATCTGGTGGTGGCGGCCGGTCAGGAGATGAATCCGCACCAGGGAATATTCTTCCGTCTTTCCCGGCTCCCACTCCCTTTGGATGGTTTTTACCACCTCATATTCCAGCTCCGCCCGCCTGCTGTCCGCCTCTGACTTATCCACAATTTCAGAAACGTTGTTTTTCCCGTCTTTCCTCAGGAAATCCACAAAGTTACCCACATTATCCACAGGTTTTCCACAAACCACGGCATTGTAGATTTTATCCATCTGCCCTTCCTTCACCTGATTGCTCAAGGCAGCTGCGGCCTTTCTGGTTTTCGCATAAACCATCACGCCGGACACCGGTTTGTCCAGCCTGTGGATAACACCAACGTAGGCCGGAGCCGGTTTCCCGGAGTTTTGCACCGGTTTTGTGGATAGTTTTCCCCAATCTGTGGATAACTTTGTGCATATCTTGTGGTTGCCTCCGGTTTTCGGACACATGATATAGTTTTGAATCTGGCTGACCATGTCCGGCTCGAAGCCTCTGGAGGACTGGGACTCGATTCCGGAGGGCTTTTCCACAACCATCAGGTCTTTATCTTCATATAATACATTTAAGTTCATTGAGATACTCCTCTTTTTCACTTGTTTTTATTTTTCTTTTCAAAACACTTGCATCTGACGGGAAAAAGATGTATAGTATTAAATACAAACGCATGTAGTTTTAATTACTACATATAATAGTTATTATAAATCGTTATTCACAAGGAGGCCTTGTTTATGAATGTTCGTATTAAAGATCCCGGAAGCGCGCTGACTCATTTTATCGCGATGCTGTCTGCTCTGGCGGCAGCGGCTCCGCTCCTCATCAAAGCGTCCAGAGAGCCGGACCAGATTCATCTGGCGGCACTGTCGGTGTTCATCTGCAGCATGATTTTATTATATGCCGCAAGCACCATCTACCACACCCTGGATATCTCACCGAAGGTGAACCGGATTCTCCGCAAGATTGACCACATGATGATTTTTATCCTGATTGCCGGAACTTATACTCCGGTATGCATGATCGTCCTGGGCGACCGGACCGGTTGGAGCCTGCTGGCTCTGGTATGGGGAATCGCCATCTTCGGCATCCTGATAAAAGCCTGCTGGATTACCTGTCCAAAATGGTTCTCCTCCATGCTTTACATCGCCATGGGCTGGGTATGTGTTCTGGCCTTTACCCGTATCATCCAGGCCCTTACCCCGGCCGCATTCGGATGGCTGCTGGCAGGCGGCATCATCTACACCGTCGGCGGCATCATCTACGCGCTGAAGCTTCCGATTTTCAATTCCCGCCACAAGTACTTCGGCTCCCATGAGATTTTCCATCTGTTCGTCATGGGCGGAAGCTTCTGCCATTACATTATGATGTACCGTTTTGTCGCATAAGCTTGTCCGGAGCCGGATTGGAGCCAATCAGCGCTTCCTTTTCCTTCCGGCTCAGCTTTTTAATTGCCGCCTCCCGGCGCATGGCCTCCTCCTTCGTCTCAAACCGTTCGAAGTAGACCAGGGCCACCGGGCGGCGGCTTTTTGTATATTTGGCTCCGTTCCTGCCCTCATTGTGCGCCTTCACCCGCTGCTCCAGGTGATTGGTCCAGCCGCAGTAGAAGGTTCCGTCGGCGCAGCGGAGCAGATAGGTTACGTTTTCTGCCTCTTCCTGTCCCATTCTTATCTCTTCCTGTCTTGTTTTCTCTCTTCCGCATGCCTTCGCCGTCCGCCGGTGCAGATTATGTAAACGGCTTCGGCGTCTTGCAATACGCCTCTGCCGCCAGGCCGGATGGCAGACCCCGGATTTCAAGATGACCTGCCCATTCCTTTCCATTTATATAAAAGCACCAGCTGGATGCGCGAAAGCGGAAGATAGTATTAGTATATCACGATTTTTCAAAATTGTGCGTGTTTCCAATCTCCTTTACTAAAATCAGCTTCTGTCCGGTTTTCACCGGTCCGTCCGGCAGTCCGTTGGTCCGCCGGATGGTATCCATCGTCGTGTGGAAATTTTTTGCGATTTTCCACAGATCATCTTCCGGCTGCACGATGTAGCCCACGATTCCCGGAAGCTTCCAGAGACGTTCCAGGTCCAGGGGGCTGCGCTCCAGCCCCACGATTACCGGCTGCGCCAGAGGCTGCTGCACCAGAACCTCCAGGCTCACCACCCCCTTCACCTCCACAGTATTCTGTCCCAGCATCACCGCCGTCAGCTGCTCCAGCCCCGGAATCACCTGATAGACGCTTTCCGGATTGATTCCCGCCGCCGTGGCGCTGCACTGAAATGGAATGCTCACCCGCTCCGCCTGGATTGGCGCCTGGTCGTCGCTGGTCAGATACAGCAGCGAGACCTCCAGCACCCCCTCCAGAAGCAGGCTGTCCGTCTGCACCGTCACCTCATCCAGCTTCACGCTCCCGTCACTCCGGCAGATTTGGAGGACCGGGCTGCTGTTGTGGAGGGAAACCTTTTCTGCCGCCCTGCATTTGCATACATTTTTTGCCAGAATCTGCTGAAAGCTGGCCGTCTGCCTCACCGGCTGAAGCTCCTCCATGGTGGAGTAGACATCGCTCAGCAGCGGGACCTCCTCCTCCCGGTAAAGGCGGATATCCAAATCCAGCACTGCATCTGCGGAAACTTCCCGCATCTCACCATCGTAATCCGGCTTTGCCTCCAGCTCCTTATGGGCCAGGCGGACAAGAACCATGGGAATCATCTCCTCCCTTGCCTCGCCAAGCTCGATTTCTCCGGAAAAGGGGACATCCTCCTCCAGCCACTGCACCGGCGTATCCTCGCCCTCCCCCGCATATAAGAAAAACAGCACCAGACTGCCGCTTACCAGAAGCTTTTCATCCATCGGCCTGGTATTCACCCCACGAAGGCTCATCTCCTTCCATAAAAGCCGGTCCACATTGGGCTTATTCGCCGGAAGCGCAAGCTCCTCCTGAATCCGGAAGGTATCTCTGCGCCTTACGGCAATGGAGGCAATCTCCACCGGCTCCTTCTTCACCTCCGCCGATTCCTCCGCCGCCAGCTCCACATCACTGCCGGCCGCAGCGTCAGTCAGGCATTCTGCCTGAAGAGAAAAACCGGCCAGGGCCTTCACCCCCAGCTTTCTGGAGTGGATCATGTCCGCAGAAAGGTCCTCCAGCTCCCAGCTCAGGCTCACATCGTCCCGGTCGCCCAGTCCCGGCACATTCACCGCCTCATCAAAGGGAATGGACCCGGCCAGCGCCTGAAGCCCGCCCTCCTCCTTTCGGTACAGCACCTGAAAATCCAGCTTTCCCTTCAGCAGAACCTTCTCCGATGCCGGCTTTACGGTCTCCACCAGAATATCTCCCGATGCCAGAATCACCTCCGCCATATCATCCATAGTATCCGGCACGATAAAATCATCATCCAGCGTCACCTGGGTGAAGGCTCTTCCCTGAATCCGGTTCATATGTATCTGTCTCCGCACCAATTCCATAAAAAAACACCCGCCGCCTTCCTTTTTTCCTGATCTGTCAGGTTATAGAAAAGCTTATGCAGGTGTTTTCCCTCTCATGCAGTTTTTTTAATCCTTCTTCCGGCTCCTTACTCCAGCCCGGCCGCCTTCCGAAGCTCCTCCAGCTCCTTCTCCAGCCACTGGACCCTGGCCTCCAGGCGCTCGATCTCCTCCGACTGCACCAGGCGGTTGGTGGGAATCCGCACTCCGTCCTTCTTCACCGGACGGGCCGGAATGCCCACCGCAGTGGTATTCTCCTCCAGGGGCTTTAAAAGAACGGCGTTCGCTGCAATCGAGCAGTTGTCCCCCACCTCGAAGGCCCCCAGAATCTTGGCTCCGCAGCCTACGGTCACGTTGTTCCCCAGAGTCGGGTGTCGCTTTCCTTTATTCAGGCCCACGCCGCCCAGCGTCACGCCCTGGTAGATGGTGCAGTTATCCCCCACCACCGCCGTCTCTCCGATCACCACGCCGCTTCCATGGTCAATCAGGATACCATGTCCAAGCTGGGCGCCGGGATGAATCTCAATCAGGGTAAAGAACCGGGCAAGCTGGGAAATCAGACGGGCGATAAAAAACATCCGGTGCCGGTAAAACCAGTGGGCGAACCGGTGCCAGACTAGCGCATGGACCCCCTGATACAAAAGAAGCACCTCAAGTGCATTTCTGGCGGCAGGGTCCCTGGCCTGCACCGCCTTTACATCCAGCCATATATCTTTTAAAATCATTGTTTGAACTCCTTTTTTATTCAATATATTAACACAGTATATCACATGTTTTTTGAATAAAAAAGAAATATTAAAAACATATCACTGGAATATTACCGGGTTCTCCAGAATCTCTGTTTTTACTACAATATACGGATAGGATTTCCCCATCCCCGCGCTTTCCCCGCTCTCCGGCCCCTTCAATTCCGTGTCGATCACGATGGAATTATCGGTCAGGTACAGCGCATTCACGCCGATGCTGTATCCGCTCTCCTCCTGCTCCCCGTAGCCGGTCACGATGTAAAGCCCCTGGTCATCGGAATAGGTAAGCTTAAAGGGGGCCGTCTTCTTTTCCTCAATGGTCTTTTTTAAGTCCTCCGGCACCTCGGCATCTCCCACCACGGTAAAATCCAGGTCGCGGACCTTATCGCCGCTGTCCCTTCCCGCACTGCAGCCGCTTAAGCAGCGTACCACAAATACCCACGCCACCAGCGCGATGAGCCACACTTTTTTCCAATTTGCTGTGATTCCCATAATCATCCTCCTCTTCTACCGGATAAGCCCTTGTCCATGATGGTTTCCTTGGAAAGGCGGGCAGTCTGGTTCTATAAGGATATTCCCCCGGCGGCCAAAGTATGCCTTATAGCCGCAAGGAAATGTATTCCGGACGCAAAAGCATGTGTTTCAGACGCAAAAGCATGTGCTGCTGCCGCAAAAAAGGACGCTTCCCGAAACCAGCCGCGGGAAACGCCCTCTTTCTTTTCAATATGGACCGGCTGCCCCGGTCCGGTTTTCTTATTGATCCATCCGGTGACAGGCCACCTGATGACCGCCGCCTGCATCAACCAGCTTCGGTACTTCCGTTCTGCACCGTTCTGTGGCATAGGGGCACCTGGTATGGAACTTACATCCGGACGGCGGATTGTATGCGCTTGGCACATCCCCCTCCAGAATAATCCGGTTCCGCTTCCGGTTCGCATCCGGAATCGGGATGGCAGAAAGCAGCGCCTGGGTGTACGGATGCACCGGATGACTGTAAAGCTCCTGCTTATCCGCAATCTCCACCATGCTTCCCAGGTACATGACCGCCACCCGGTCGCTGACATGGCGCACCACGCTTAAATCGTGAGAGATAAACAGATAGGTCAGATTCCTCTTCTCCTGCATCTTCCGCATCAGATTCAGGACCTGGGCGCGGACGGAGACATCCAGCGCCGATACCGCCTCGTCGCAGACCACAAATTCCGGGTTCAGAATCAATGCGCGGGCGATGCCGATTCGCTGTCTCTGGCCGCCGGAAAACTCGTGCGGGAACCGGTTCAGATACTGTTTGTCCAGACCTACGTCATTCAGAATCGAGATGACCATGTCCTTGCGCTCCTCCGGGGTTCCGATTCCGTAAACCTCCAGCGGTGCGCTGACCAGGTCATAAACCGTCATTCGCGGGTTCAGTGAGCTGTAAGGGTCCTGGAAGATGATCTGCATCTTCTTCCGCATCTCCCACATCTGCTTTTTATCATATGCGGCAATGTCCTCTCCGTTATAAAGAACCTGCCCGGAGCTCATGGGAATCAGCTTTAAAATGGTTCTTCCCAAGGTGGACTTCCCGCAGCCGGATTCTCCCACCAGGCCCAGCGTCTCGCCCTTGCGGATGGTCAGATTAATATCATCCACCGCCTTTACCACCGGCGGGTTCAGATTAAACAGGCCCTTTTTCCCGGAAAAATATTTTCTCAAATCTTTGGTTTCTAATAAAATTGGTTTCTCATTCATCATGCTGACCACCTTCGTACTTAAAGCAGCTTACCATCGCGCCGCCTGCCTGATAGATTCCGGGCTGCTCCACGCTGCAGCGTTCTGTGGCATAAGGACACCTTGGACTGAACCGGCAGCCCTTCGGCATCTGCCCCGGTCCCGGCACCGTGCCTTCGATGGTATTTAACTCCTCCACATCCTCCTCCAGAGGCGGGATGGAGCTTAACAGACCGCGGGTATACGGATGCTTCGGCGCATTAAATATCTCCTTCACGGAGCCGTATTCAACCACTTTTCCGGCATACAGCACCAGGATATTATCCGCCGTCTCCGCAACCACACCCATATCATGGGTGATCAGAATCACGGCTGTGTTCATCTTCTCGCGCAGCTCCAGCATCAGCTCCAGAATCTGGGCCTGGATGGTCACATCCAGCGCCGTGGTGGGCTCATCCGCGATCAAAAGCTTCGGCGCACAGGACACCGCCATGGCAATCATGACTCTCTGGCGCATACCGCCGGAAAGCTGATGCGGATACTCCTTCATCCGCTTCTCCGGCGCCGCGATTCCCACCTTCTTCAGAACCTCGATGGCTTCCTTCCAGGCATCCTTTTTCTTATATCCCTGATGAATTACCAGAGGCTCCGTCAACTGGTCTCCAATGGTCATGGTTGGATTCAAAGCTGTCATCGGATCCTGGAAAATCATCGCGATATCATTTCCCCGGATTTTGCACATCTCATCTTCCGTCAGGGAGAGAAGCTCCTTTCCTTCCAACTGGATGCTTCCCTGGGAAATCCTCGCGTTGGTTCCCAGAAGCTGCAGGATAGAAAGGCTTGTCACACTTTTACCGCAGCCGGACTCTCCCACAATACCCAGGATTTCAGCTTTTCCCACGGAAAAGCTGATACCGTCTACTGCCGTGTTTATTCCTTTTTTGGTTTGGAACTGAACCTGTAAACCGTTCACGGAAAGCAATGAATCCATAAACTACCCCTCTTCTCTATTCAAGTATTTCACCCGGCTACTGAACATCCCAATTCCAGGAGGACCAGTTCAGGGAGTTAAAATCGGCTGCATTAATTCCGCTTACACGCTTGTTGTAAGCCGTCAGGCTGCTCTTGGTGTACAGATATGCCATCGGAGAGCGCTCACGGATCTTAACCTGATATTCATCGAAATATGGCTTTCTAGCCTCGAAGGACAGCTCGGCATTGCCCTTATCGATGATGTCTGTCAGTTCGGTATCCTTTAACTGGCAGAAGTTTACGGAGCTGTCCGGATGAATCATCTCGCGGCTCTCGCTTGGGTCCATGGTTCCGCCGGAACCGATCATGCCCAGGTCATGCTTGCCGTCCAGCATGTTGTTCATCAGGGTCGGGAAGTCTACCTGCTCAATCTGTACCTTTACGCCCACCTTCTGTAAATCCTGTGCAATCAGGGCTGCGGTTCTCTCTGTCACGCTGGAACCGGAGGAGATGTAGTAGGTTAAAGTCTGGTCAAATGGGAACTTGGCCTCCTGCAGCATGGTCTTTGCCTTTTCCGGGTCATACCATACCTCTACATCCTTGTTGTAATAAGGGCTTGCAGAGCAGAATGGGGTCACGATTGCTTCTCCTTCTCCCAGAAGAAGGGCATCCACCAGAACCTGGCGGTTGATTGCCATGCTCAGGGCCTGACGTACCTCCTGATTCAGATAAGGCTTGTCGGTGTTAAAAATCAAAGTGGTGTAGGAGGTGGTCGGAACAGCCTCTGTCACCAGGTTCTCCTGCTCCTGTGCCATCTCCCAGTCGTCGGTCAGGATAGAACCGTAGCCGATCATATCCAGTTCACCGTTGATTAAACCGGCCAGCATGCTTGCCGCATCGGTAACACGGAGAATCAGGCGGTCAATCTTCGGAGCGCCCAGATAGTAATTCGGGTTCTTCACAAATTCCATACGCTCGCCGTTGATTTCGCTGTCGTAGATGAATGGGCCGGAGCCGACCGGCTTTGCCCACAGGTCAGGCGCATTAATCTCTTCTGCGGTCTTTCCTTCAAAAATGTGCTTCGGGATAATGAACACGGTATCGATATCCTGAAGGAAGGTATCTGCGAACATGGATTCCTTTAAGGTAAAGGTAACGGTATAATCGTCATCGGCCTTTACTTCGATGGAATCCTCGGAAAGCTCTGCGCCGGAGTTGTCCACGCCTGCAATGTACTGCAGATGATAACGGCTCTTCGCCTCCACCTTCGGGTCCGAATACATCTGATAGCTGAATACTACGTCTGCAGCGGTCACCGGCTCACCGTCGGACCAGACTGCATTGTCATGAAGCTTAAAGGTAACTGCGGTGGAATCCTCATTTACCGACCAGGACTCTGCCAGACGGCCCTCGATGGTGCCGTCTGCCTTGGACTGGGTCAGACGGTCATAAATCTGGTCGCAGATCATACGGGTGTAGTTGCTGGTGGTATTCAATGGCATCATGGTGTCCCATGCGGTGGAAATCGCTGCGGTGATCACCTTCTCACCGGAAGCCGGAGCGGATGCCCCGCCATTACCGGCTGCGGCAGCCGTAGTCTCTGCCGGCTTTGCCGCCTCGGCCGCTGTTGTCTCTGTGCTGGAGGAGCCGCCGCAGGCACTCAGACCGAATGCCATAGCCCCTGCTAACAGAAGGGCTGTCATCTTTGTTAATTTACTCTTTCTCATAATAACCTCCTGATTATCTCTTATATTTAACTGCCTAATTGCGCGGCAATTATACACTTGTGTCAGAACCCGTCAGATTTTAATTTTCGGGTCCAGCGCATCCCGGATTCCATCCCCCAGGAAATTGATGCTGAGTACCGTGATCAACAGTGCAATTCCCGGCGGCATCCAAATCCACAGACGCTTGGAAAGCACCGTGATGGACTGCGCGTCGTAAAGCATGTTGCCCCAGCTGGCTCCCGGCGGCTGAACGCCCATTCCCAGGAAGCTTAACGACGATTCCATCAAAATCGCACTTGCCATCTGGAAGGTAATCGCAATCAGAATCGGCGCAAAGGAGTTCGGCAGGATGTATTTCGTAATAATCTTAAAATTGGAAGTACCAATCGCTCTTGCAGACTCCACATATTCCTTTTCGGAAACCGAAAGCACATTTGCATAGATCAGACGGGCGAACTGGGTCCAGCCCAGCACACCGATGACTGCCGTAACCGACCAGACCGAAGGGCCTACCACAGATACCAGAACCAGGATCAGCACGATGGACGGGAAGGACATGAAGATATCCGCCACACGCATGATGGCAACCTCAATTTTCCCCCGGAAGAAGCCGGCAATCAGCCCCAGAGGCACTCCGATCACACAGCTTATGATGGTCGATAAAAATCCCACCAAAAGAGAGGTCCGGCCTCCGTAGATCAGTCTGGCAAAAACGTCGCGGCCGATGGCATCTGTTCCCAGAAGGTGAGTGCTGCTGGGCGCCGCGGAGAATGCCGTATAATCCGATTCATATGGATTCAGATGCATCAGATACGGCAGCACAAGGACCAGGATAATTTCCAGAATCAAGACGAACAATCCGGCCATGGCCATCTTATGCTCCGTCAGTTTGCTTAGCACCTCGGAAAGGTAGCTCTCATTTTCTTTTTTCTTCATCTGCCTTCCCTCCTAGTTATAGCTGATTCGCGGGTCTAACAGGCCGTAGGCCACATCCGTTAAAATATTAGCTGCCAGAACGGCTGCTGCAATCATAACCGTGATTCCCATGATAACCGGATAATCGCGGGCATTGATTGCCGTCACCATCAGAGAACCGACTCCCGGCCATCCGAACACCTGCTCCGTCACCACTGCGCCGCCCACCAGGGACGGGATGGACATGCCCACCACCGTGATGACCGGAATCAGCGCATTCTTCAGCCCATGCCGGTAAATCACCGCCCACTTTTTCAGGCCCTTGGAACGGGCAGTCCGGATGTAATCCTCCTGCATCACCTCAAGCATACTGCTTCGCATATGGCGGACCCAGCCGCCAATCTGCTGGAAGGAGAGCACCAGACACGGCATGATCATATGCATCGCCAGATCCGCGCCGCTCTTAACCCCAGCGGAGCTGTACATGCCGCCGGACGGCAGAACCTTCATCACAATCGCAAACAGATAGATAAACACCAGTCCCACGAAGAAATTCGGGGTCGCCATCATCAGAAGCGAGATTCCGCCGGAGATATAATCCCGTCTGGAATTCGGTTTGGAGGCAGCGTAGATGCCCAGGGGAATGGATACGATCAATGACAGGATGATGGATGCTCCCGCCAGACAGGCCGTAGCCGGAAGACGCTCCCCGATCATCGCCGCAACCGGACGCTGCGTGCTGTAGGAGAATCCCAGATCTCCCTGAAGAAGAAGCTTCAGCCAGCTGAAATACTGGATGAACACCGGCTGGTCCAGTCCTAAAGCCACTCTCTTTCTCTCCAGCTCTGCAGGCGTGATTCCAGGGTCTGCCAGCAATGCGTCAAGAGGCGAACCAGGAGCCAGATTCAGGATAAAATACGCCAGCACCGTGATTCCCAGGAAGGTAGGAACTGCCATCAGAAGCCGTTTTAAAATGTACTTCCATTTCATATTCTTCTCTTGTCCTTTCATAAGTAATCATATTATTGATTATATTAGACCTTTTCCGTGCTTTTTTCAAGCGGTTTTTGTTGTTTCTGCACAACTTTTTTGTCATTTCATACAAAAAAAGAGATAAAGGCATCCCACAAGGACCCCTTTATCTCTTGCTTCTTCTCACAATTTCAGATATTACAGCGTTCTATTCCTGATAATAAACGCCGTCGATAATGCCCAGCGCCTTCATCGCATAGGCGATTCCATCCTCCTCCACCGTTCTGGTGGTAAAGGTGGCGTAAGGCTCCAGCTCCTTATCGTGATGGCCCATAAGGACCGCATTCTTTGCGTATGTAAACATAGGAAGATCATTGGTGCTGTCGCCAAAGACGTAGGCATCCTCCAGGGAAAGGCCGTAATGGTCCAGAATCATCTGAATGGCGATGGCCTTGGAATGGCCCTTCGGAACACATTCCCAGAAATTTCCGCCCCGGTCAATCACATCAAAGTCCTCCGCCAGGGTGCCGAAAAAGCCTTCCTTGTCGCTGTCCGCATCCGTCACGCAGCAGAACTTATCAAAATCGTAGTTGTCCTCCTCGATGGAATACGGGGACAGAGCGCCCTGGCTGGCGATGGAGCGGCGAATCTGCTCGATTCGGGGCATCCACGAGGTTTCCCGGCGGAAATGGCAGCCGCCCTTCCCCTCCAGAATTCCCTCCACCCGGTATTTCTTCAGGTCCTCCTTGATTGCCAGACCTCTCTCGTGAGGAATCTTTCTGGCATACAGCTCCTCATCCCCCACGATGATGTAAGTGCCGCAGCCGCAGAGATATCCGTCCATATCGATCATCTTCCGGAACGGGTCCAGAAGCTTCGATACACGGCCGGAGTTGATGAAGGTTAAGTGGCCCAGCCTTCTGGCCTCCTCCACTGCCTTCACCGCGCTTTCCGGCACATTCCGGTTGATCTCGCTGAGCAGGGTTCCGTCCACGTCGAAAAACAGCGCCTTTCTACTGCTCATCTGCATCGTCCCCCCGGAAGGTGATGGTGCCGGTTTTATCATCCATGCTGTCCACGATAGCCAGGGATTCCACCCGGATTCCCTTTTCACGCAGCATATCTCCGCCAACCTGGAAGCCCTTCTCGATTACGATTCCGGCGCCCACCAGCTCCGCTCCGGAGTCTGCCACAAGCTGTGCCAGCCCCTCCAGCGCCTTTCCGTTTGCCAGGAAATCATCAATCAGCAGAACCTTATCCCCTTTTCCCAGGAATTCCTTGGAAACGATGATGTCATAAATCCGTCCGTGGGTATAGGACTCCACCTTCGTGGTGTAAACCTCTCCGGCAATGTTCTTGGTCTGGGTCTTCTTAGCAAATACCACCGGCACATCAAAGCTCTGTGCTACCACACAGGCGATTCCGATGCCCGATGCCTCGATGGTCAGAATCTTGTTAATCTCGGCATCCGCAAAGCGGCGCTTAAACTCCTGTCCGATCTTTTCGAACAACCGGATATCCATCTGATGATTTAAAAAGCTGTCTACCTTTAATACGTTGCCGGCCTTAATCTTCCCGTCCTTACGGATTCTGTCTTTCAGTTCCTTCATGGCTTCCTCCTGTTATTTTTCTTACTCTGCAGTATCCTTATTTTCTACAATCTTTGCATTCTCAATTAAGAAATCCATCACCTTTACGTTCCGGGCAGCCTCATCCACGGCTTCCTGTCCGTAGGTTGCCACCAGCTCCTCCGGGCTTTCCAGTCCGTAAATCTCTGCCACTGCCTTGCGGGCCTCGTCGTCTACCTCCAGGTTCTCCTGCTCTGCAATCTTTGCCGCAGCCAGGCTGACCTTGATGCTGTTCTCGATATCGGAACGCATATAATCCTTAAAGCCTTCCTCATCCATGCCGAACATGGTCGCATAGGAGGACAGCTCCATGCCCTGCTGCTTTAATGCCGCGTTCATCTGAATCAGCTGATTGCCGAATTCCGCCTCCACATGCTCGTCCAGGCCCTCGTAGGTCGCGTTCTCAATTACCTGAAGCATGGCCTCGTTCTGCTTCTGGATTTCTGCATTCTGCGCCGCAGCCTCCTCTAACTGGCTGCGGATTTCCGCACGGTATTCGTCCACCGTCTTGCTGGTTTCGGAAACCGTCTTTACAAATTCATCATCCAGGACCGCATCCTTCTTCTCCTTGATGGCATTCACGGTAACGTCAAATACTACCGCCTGGCCTGCCAGGTCTGCATTTCCATAGTTTTCCGGGAAGGTCAGGTTCAAGCTTACCTCATCGCCGGTATTGGCGCCGATCAGGCCATCCTCGAAGCCGTCGATAAAGCTGCCGGAGCCTAAGGTCAGGTCATAGCCCTCTGCGGTGCCGCCCTCAAATGCCACGCCGTCCTTCATGCCCACATAGTCGATATTTACGATATCGCCGTCCTGGGCCGGACGTCCGGTCACTTCCTCTGTGGTGGCCTTGGAGCTGAGCACATACTGGATCTGGCTCTCCACCTGCTCATCCGTTACCTCGACGTCCGGCTCGGTAATCTCAAGCCCCTTGTACTCGCCTAAGGTTACGCTTCCCTCCGGCACATCGGCCAGCTCCAGCTCCTCTGTCTC
>JAUNPZ010000174.1 GCA_030536455.1 Lachnospiraceae bacterium
TTTTTCAGTTTTAACCCTTCACACCGCCGCCGGTAACGCCTGCGATAATCTTCTCTGACAGGAAGATGTAGAGAAGGAAGGTGGGCAGGAACACGATTACCACGGCTGCAAACATGCCGGCCCAGTCGCCGGTATACTTCATGGAGTTAATCATGGAGTACAGACCAACTGCAATCGGACGCAGCTTGTCGGAGTTTGCAAAAATTAAGGAAATGAAATACTCATTCCAGATATTGATAAAGTTAAAAATCGTTACGGTGATGATTCCCGGCTGAGCCATCGGCAGCATGATCAGCCAGAAGGTCTTGGTAGGCGGGCAGCCGTCGATGGCAGCCGCTTCCTCAAAGGCCCTGGACAGATTGCTGAAGAAGGTCATCAGGAAGATGGTGGTATATGGAACATTGATTCCGATGTACAGGAAAATCAGCAGGAACGCATTGCTCATCACGTTGTTTAAGATACCCAGACGAGCCACGATGCCGAACAGCGGAAGCACAATCATGATAACCGGAACGCCCATGGCCGATACCAGACCGGTCTGAATCACCTTATTGCCCGGAAAGATAAACCGCGCCAGCACATAAGCCGCCGGAGCGCAGATGATGATCAGCAGGGTGCAGGAAATGATGGAGTACACCAGGGAATTTCGGAAAATTCCCGCCACATCGGAATTGACCCACGCCTTCACATAGTTTTCAAAATGCAGTCCGGAAGCCAGAAGCTTGTTTCCGAAAATCTCCTTCGTGGTGGAGAAGCTTGCCAGAAGCACCCAGCCCAGAAGCATAAAGGTGAACGTAATCCAGATAATCAGAATCAGATATCCGGGGGCAAGGCGCAGCTCTTTTTTCCAGTTTACCGGGTCGCGGTATTTCTTTTCTTTTGCCATAACTTTCCCCCCTTTTAAAATTCCAGATCATCATCCTTCAGAAGATGATTACAAACCCAGAAAACAGCAACCACACAGATACTTAAAAGTACGCCGATGGCAGCGCCCAGACCGGAGTTTCGCTCCGTCACGCTGTTTCCGGCTCCGAATATCTGCATATACATGTAAACCATGGGCGTGATGGTCTGCGTGTCCGCCGTAACGGTGGAGAACAGCTGGGACCATACGAAGAATCCGACGCTGGTCACGCTCCACATGGTAATGTTCGTCTTGAATACGCCCTTTAACAGAGGCATGGTGATGTAGCGGAACTGGTTCAGCTTGTTCGCGCCGTCCAGCGTGGCCGCTTCAAAGTAATCTGCGCTGATCCGCTCGATACCGCTGGCAAAAATCAGCATGTGATAGCCGACCATACCGAAGCAGTACGCCAGAAGAAGCGCCATAAACTTGTGGTCATTGTCCAGCCACTGAATCTTGGCCAGACCGGTGAGACCCAGTTTGGTAAATACGGATTTTAACAGGCCGAACTTTGGACTGTATACATACTGCAGCCACATGGTAGCCAGCGCCACTGCACTGACGATGTTCGGAAGATAAATCACCGCACGGAAAAAGCTTTTAAAACGGATTCCGCTGGTGATGATAACGGCAAACAGCAGCGCCAGGGACATCACGATGATTCCGCCCACCAGCCAGATTCGAAGCAGGTTCCACATGGATGTGCGGAACAATGTGGTATTCGCCAGCTTTACGAAGTTTGCGAAGCCGGTAAACTGCCACTTCGACACCGGGTCCGTGATTCCGTCAATCTTAAAAAAGCTCATCGCAATCGTTCGAATAATCGGATAAAGGAAAATAACCACGAACATAAATACAGCCGGCGTCAGGAATGCGATAATCATACCCTTATTTCTCTTCACTTTGGTTCCCCCTCCTCAACGCGCAAAAGAATGATAAGTGAAAAAAATGGCGGCAGCTCGTATCTCTGCCGCCATTTTTAATTTTCCGGTTTCTTTACTTGCCGGCTACCTTTAATGCATCTACAAATCCCTGTGCATCGATGCTGCCGCCGCAAAGCTTTAAGAAGTTCTCCTTGATGATAGGAGTCATATCTGCATTCGCCTCTGCGCCTGCTGCCCATGGATAACGGGTGGTCATGCTGTCCATAACCGGCTTCACGCAGGAAATCAGCGCCGGCCACTCCGTATTGCGGGAATCTGCCGGGATACCGATCGACATCTCGGATAACTGCTTGTCAAATTCACCCTGGGTGATGTAGCAGATTAACTTGAATGCGTTCTCTGCATTCTTGGAATCCTTGTTGATTGCCAGTACCTGTGCGCCGTAGTTTGCAGCTTCCGGTCCGTCGGTTCCGCCGTCTACTGCCGGGTAGCTGAAGCAGCCCCACTTGAAATCGTCGCCGGCCATATCCTTTACTTCGTTCGGAAGCCAGGAGCCGTTTAAGTACATTGCTGCAGTTCCCATCGCCAGTTCCTGGTTCTGTCCTGCAGGCCATACGTTGGAAGCGATAGTCTCGGAGAAGTAGCCCTTCGCTGCGAAATCTGCATAAGCATCTGCGGTAGCCTTTACCGATGCGTCATCCCACAGGCCGCCCTTTACGATTTCCTCAGTCTTCGGCTCGCCTACCAGTCTGGACATATGATAACCGAACATACAGGTAATGTAAGCGTCATCACAGGTAATCGGAGTATATCCGGCATCCTTAATCTTTGCGCAGGCTGCGTCCAGCTCGGCCCAGGTGGTCGGAACTGCGGTAACGCCGGCTTCATCAAAGATTGCCTGGTTATAGAAGAATGCGAATACGTTCGGCTGATAAGGAATGGACTTTAAGGTGCCTCCGCCAACCTCGCGGCAGGCTGCCATCAGACCTGCATTGGCATTCGCCTCGTAATCCGCGCCTTTTGCCAGCTCTTCCAGATCCATCAGGTAATTGCCCCATACGGTATTCACACGGTCGATATCTTCATCAAACATATCAATGTTGGTTCCTGCATCCAGCGCCGGCTGTAAGCCTTCACGGATACCGGTACGTCCCTTAAACTGCAGGTCCACTGCAACTCCGGTATCAGCAGTGAACTTGTCAACGGCTGCCTGAATCGCCTGTCCCTGAGGCTCGGTTGCCTCCCACATGGACCAGTAAACCAGGCTTCCGCCGTCTCCTGCAGGTGCGTCTGCTTCCCCCTCAGCCGCCTTCGTCTCTGCAGGTGCCGCTGTAGTCTCCGCTGCCTTCGTAGTCTCGGCTGCCTTTGTGGTCTCTGCGGTTCCACCGCCGCCGCATGCAGTCAGAGAAGCTGCCATAGCAGCCGTCAATGCCAGTGCCAAAACTTTTCTTTTCATAGTAATTCCTCCTCTTTGTTTAATGCTACACATTTCGAACCACTCGATATCTCAATTATCGTCAACTTGCACATATTCGTATTTGCATAATCAGCCTTGTTTTTTGCACTTTATGCCTTTTTTCGTTACTTTTGCAAAAGAAAGGTATTTTTTCATCCGTTTTTACCCTCGTTTTTCACAATCCATCTTCTGTAAATTTTTTATCCATTCGTCAGGTTTTACAGAAGAGCTTTGATGTGGTATACTGCTTTACAGAACGTACAGGGGAGGGGACTACTACATGTCTTACAAGAGCACATTCCTGCGGACCAGCATTTCCATCCGCAATATTATTTCGATACATTATTTTGATTATATGAGCAACTTTGTATTTCCGGGAGAAAGCCATGATTTCTGGGAACTGGTATGCGTGGACCGGGGCGAGATTGACGCCATCGCAGATGAACACCGGGTTACATTAAAAAAGGGCAGCATCATCTTCCATCAGCCGAATGAATTTCACAACGTTATCACCAACGGCCGCACCTCGCCCAGTCTGGTGGTAATCGGCTTTGAATGCAATTCTCCCTGCATGGAGGCCTTCCGGAATCAGATTCTGACCGTTCAGGAGACGGAAGCCGCCCTGCTGGCCCAGATTATTATCGAGGCCCGCCACGCCTTCCAGGGCCGGCTGGACGACCCCTACCAGGAGGAGCTGCAGCGCGACCAGAGTTCTCCGGTGTTTGGTTCCGAGCAGCTGATCAGCAATTACCTGGAGGAGCTTCTCATCCATCTTTACCGAAGAAATTTTGCCAATCCTCTGCCGGTCCGCGCCCGCAGCTTCCGCCACACGGCGCTGAGCCGTCCCAATGAAACCTACAACCGGATCATCCGCTACATGGAGGACCACATCGACGAGCAGCTTACCATCGAGAAAATCTGCCGGAACACCCTGGTGGGGCGCTCCCAGCTTCAGAAGCTGTTTCAGGAAATCCACGGCTGCGGCGTAATCGAATATTTTATCCAGATGAAGATTGATACCGCCAAGCAGCTGATCCGGGATAACCAGCTTAACTTCACCCAGATTTCCGACCGCCTGGGCTACACCTCCATCCATTATTTTTCCAGGCAGTTCAAAAAAATCACCCATATGACGCCATCGGAGTACGCCTCCTCCATCCGGCTGCTGTCGGAGAAGGAGGGGCCGCTGTAGAACGCGATTCCGGAAGGAGCCGGGAGACAGAACCACTGCGGTTCCCGGCGCCTTCCGGAATCGCGCAGCCGTCCATCTGCTTCACGGCTGTTTCACATCTTATAGGCAAATTTCCAGACAAATTCCGAATTTTTTCCCATTCCCTGCTTGACAAGCCCCCGGTTCACATGGTAGACTTATTAACGTTCAGGTAAATATGTTTTCATTATGCGCGAGTGGCTCAGTGGTGGAGTATCGCCTTGCCAAGGCGAGGGTCGCGGG
>JAUNPZ010000175.1 GCA_030536455.1 Lachnospiraceae bacterium
AAAAGCTGTACCGGGATTTAAAGGAAGATTATAAAGAGCTGGCCGCTCTGTAAAAGCAGTCCGGCATACAGCGGTTTACAAGGAGGAACGTGCCGGAAAGATTTTTCCGGCGCGTGTCAGAGAAAATTCAGGAGGAAACAGGAATGGAAATCAAAAACATTACCGATCCGGCATGGAATGCCTACGGCAAGGTCGTGACCGGATATGACTGCAGCGAGCTGCTTGCAGCCATGGAAAAAACTCCGGTTCCGGAGGATGTGACTTATGTTGCATCGGCAGAGGAGCTGGAGAAGCTGGATGTATGCAGAAGGATGGAAAAGAATCTGTACGGCCAGATGGAGATTCAGGCCGGATACTGCAACGGACACAACCGGAAGCTGAATGCACTGGAATATCACCGGAATTCAGAAATCAATGTGGCGGTGACCGACCTGGTACTGATGCTTGGAAAACAGCAGGATATCCGGGAGGATAATACTTATGATACTTCGCTGGTGGAGGCCTTCCTGATTCCGGCAGGAACGGTGATTGAAGTATACGCGACCACTCTGCATTACGCGCCGTGCCATGTGGAAGCGGGAGGATTCCGCTGCGTGGTGATTCTGCCGAAGGGAACCAACACCGATATGGAGCCTCTTGAGGAGGTATTTCCGGAGGATAAGCTGCTGTTTGCAAAGAACAAGTGGCTGCTGGGCCATGAGGAGGGCGGACTGCCGGAGGGCGCATGGCTGGGACTTAAGGGAGAAAACCGGTCCCTGTAAAATGATGTGGATGTTTGATTATAGAAAAACAACAAAAAACAGGAGGAAATGAAGCATGAACAATTTACCAGAATTAAAAGTCGGAATCGTGGCGGTCAGCAGAGACTGTTTCCCGGAATCCTTATCGGTAAACCGGAGAAAAGCGTTAGTGGAGGCGTATGCAAAGAAATATGATGCAGCGGATATCTACGAGTGCCCAATCTGTATCGTGGAGAGTGAAATCCACATGGTACAGGCCCTGGAGGATGTGAAGGCGGCAGGCTGCAGCGCTCTGGTGGTTTATCTTGGAAACTTCGGACCGGAGATTTCCGAAACCCTGCTCGCAAAGCATTTTGACGGCCCGGTGATGTTCGTGGCAGCGGCAGAGGAGAGCGGCAGCAGTCTGACCCAGGGCCGTGGCGATGCTTACTGCGGTATGTTAAATGCAAGCTATAATTTAAAGCTGCGCAATATCAAGGCGTATATCCCGGAATATCCGGTGGGAACCGCAGAGGAATGTGCAGATATGATTGAAGAGTTCCTGCCGGTTGCAAGAGCTCTGGTTGGTTTATCCAGCTTAAAGATTATCAGCTTCGGCCCGCGTCCGTTAAACTTCCTGGCATGCAATGCGCCGATCAAGCAGCTTTACAACCTGGGCGTTGAGATTGAGGAGAACTCCGAACTGGATTTGTTTGAAGCATTCAACAAGCATGCAAATGATCCGAGAATCCCGGATGTAGTAAAGGATATGGAGAATGAACTTGGCGAAGGCAACTTAAAGCCGGAGATTCTTCCGAAGCTGGCACAGTATGAGCTGACTCTGTTAGACTGGGTGGAGGAACATCGCGGATACCGTAAATATGTCGCAATCGCAGGCAAGTGCTGGCCGGCTTTCCAGACTCAGTTCGGCTTCGTTCCATGTTATGTCAACAGCCGCCTGACCGGTATGGGCATCCCGGTTTCCTGCGAGGTAGATATCTACGGCGCGTTGAGCGAGTTTATCGGAACCTGCGTAAGCAAGGATGTGGTAACGCTGCTGGATATCAACAACAGCGTTCCGGCTGATATGTATGAGGAAGATATCAAGGGTAAATTCAGCTATACCCACAAGGATACCTTCATGGGCTTCCACTGCGGAAACACCAGCTCCAAGAAGCTGTCCTTCTGCTCGATGAAGTATCAGATGATCATGGCAAGAGCGCTTCCGGAGGAAGTAACCCAGGGCACCTTAGAGGGAGATATTTTACCGGGCGACATCACCTTCTTCCGTCTTCAGAGTACGGCTGACTGTAAGCTGCGGGCTTATGTGGCACAGGGAGAGGTGCTTCCGGTAGCAACCCGCTCCTTCGGCGCAATCGGTGTATTTGCCATTCCGGAGATGGGACGCTTCTACCGTCATGTGCTGATTGAAAAGAACTTCCCGCATCACGGCGCCGTTGCCTTCGGTCATTACGGAAAGGCCATCTTTGAGGTGTTTAAGTATCTTGGAGTGGAAGAAATCGGATTTAATCAGCCGAAGGGCATGATGTATCCGACGGAGAATCCATTCGCATAAGCAAAAGCGCGGAGGCGCAGATGCAGAACAAACGGAAAAGACAAAAAAGTGCTGTTAATGTGATAAGTAGATGCTCACGTTCCAAGCCTGGATAATGCTATGATAAATGGGTAAAAAGTACTGTAAATCAAATATATTATCAGGAAAAAGGAGCGTAATAGTATGAAAACGGTGCAGGAAAACGCAGTAAACGCCATCCGTATTCTTTCGGCAGACAGTATCCAAAAGGCAAATTCAGGCCATCCGGGGCTTCCCCTTGGAGCAGCCGCTGCCGCATATGAATTATGGGCAGACCATATGAAACATAATCCGGCAGACCCGGCCTGGCCGGACCGTGACCGCTTTATCTTATCCGGCGGACACGGCTCCATGCTGCTGTATTCTCTGCTTCATCTGTTCGGCTATGGCAGTCTGGCCAAAGAGGATCTGATGCAGTTCCGTCAGTTCGGTTCGCTGACTCCGGGCCATCCGGAATACCGCCATACCACAGGAGTAGAGGCAACGACCGGTCCTCTCGGCGCCGGCATGGGAATGGCGGTGGGAATGGCGATTGCGGAAAAGCATATGGCAGCCGTATTCAACCGGGAAGGATATCCGGTGGTGGACCATTACACCTATGTGCTGGGAGGGGACGGATGCATGATGGAAGGAATTTCCTCCGAATGCTTTTCCCTGGCCGGAACACTGGGACTGGGAAAGCTGATCGTACTTTACGATTCCAACCAGATATCCATCGAAGGAAGTACGGACCTTGCATTTACGGAGAACGTGCAGAAGCGGATGGAGGCCTTCGGCTTCCAGACCATTACGGTAGAGGATGGAAATAATCTGGAAGAAATCGGCGCGGCGCTGGAAGCTGCAAAGGCCGAGCATGACCGCCCTTCCTTTATCACCGTGAAAACCCAGATCGGCTATGGATGTCCGGCGAAACAGGGAAAATCCAGCGCCCACGGAGAACCGCTGGGGGCGGAGAATGTGGCGGCACTAAAGGATTTCCTGGAATGGCCGTCGAAGGAGCCCTTCTATGTGCCGGAAGAGGTATATGACCATTACCGGAAGCTGGCAGAGGAGAAGGCGGCCGGGGAAGCGGCCTGGAAACAGATGTTTGCGGAATACTGTGAAAAGTATCCAAACCTGCAGGAGCTCTGGGAGCAGTACCACGATGAAGCTCTGGCGGAAAAGCTGTGGGAGGATGCGGAATTCTGGAAACAGGAGGAGAAAGCGGAGGCCACCAGAAATCTTTCCGGCCAGAAGTTAAATTACTTAAAGGACAGACTGCCGAATCTGATCGGCGGCTCGGCGGACCTGGCGCCGTCCAACAAGACCCATATGAACGGAGCCGGAGACTTTTCCGGTCAGACGCCGGAGGGGAGAAATCTTCATTTTGGTGTCCGCGAGCTGGCGATGACGGCAATCGGAAACGGAATCATGCTTCACGGCGGTCTGCGGGCGTATGTGGCAACCTTCTTTGTGTTCAGCGACTATGTGAAGCCGATGGCGCGGCTTTCCGCGCTGATGCAGGTTCCGCTGACCTTTGTCCTGACCCATGACAGCATCGGCGTCGGGGAGGACGGGCCGACCCATGAGCCGATCGAGCAGCTTGCCATGCTGCGGGCTATGCCGAACTTCCATGTGTTCCGTCCATGCGATGCGGTGGAGACGGCGGCGGCCTGGTACAGCGCGGTGACTTCGAAAAGAACTCCGACGGCTCTGGTTCTGTCCCGCCAGAAGCTGGCACCGATGGCAGGGAGCAGCAGAGAAGCATTAAAGGGCGGTTATGTCATCGATGATTGCGAGGGAGCCCCGGAGGCCATTCTCATTGCCAGCGGCTCCGAGGTGGAGCTGGCGGTGAAGGCGAAGCAGATTCTGGAGACGGAAGGAAGAAAAATCCGCGTTGTTTCCATGCCGTGTATGGATTTATTCGAGGAGCAGAGCGAGGAATATAAGGAATCGGTGCTTCCGCAGGCAGTGAGAAAACGTGTGGCAGTCGAGGCGCTCAGTGATTTCGGCTGGGGCAGATATGTGGGCCTGGACGGCGCTTATGTGACCATGAAGGGATTTGGTGCAAGCGGTCCGGCAGATACGTTGTTTAAACATTTTGGATTTACAGCGGAGCATGTGGCGGAAACCGTGAAAAATCTGTAAATTTTGGAAAAACTGTGTAAAAGCAGTGGAATCATGCTACACTTTAAAGTGAAAACATGATAAGATACAGATAACGATTGCAGAATATTTCGCAATAGGAACAGTTACAAAGAGAGAAACAGGAGGATATAAATTATGAGATTTTTTATCGACACAGCAAATGTAGAAGAAATCAAGGCGGCCAATGACATGGGCATCATCTGCGGCGTTACCACGA